>JBAXMV010000031.1:0-6464 GCA_037134095.1 bacterium
CTACAAAATCACTATTGACGGTGTTCTGGGTCATATTGCTCATTTCGTCTTGATGAGCATTCGACGCAATCGTTTCCATGATATCGTAGCAATCCTTGAGGCCTATTTTGGTATTTGCAGACTCGTCATTTATCCTGCTTTGGACTTCGTTGAGTAGAGTGCTACCACTGCCGTATTCTTTGAGTACTGCTGGAGTTAGCCAACATTTTTCCGATGTTGCGGCCGCTAGCATATCGAGCATGCTTTCTGAATCTAGGGCTAATTGGCGATAGCTTGTAGAAACATCACGGTCTTCTTGTAACTTAAGATCAAAACCTACACTTTTACCGGTAGCGAATTCGAGTAAATCTTTACATCCAGTTATTGATCTGTTGTTGACTGACTGATGATCTTCACCGGTAAAAACATGAGAAGTTTTTTCGGTAGCTTGCAATAAATCTCTGCCTAAACCAGCTCTAACAACTTCTCTAAAATCTTTACGACTCGCTAGGTCACCGGTGCTATGAACCAAAACTAGTGATTCTAATTCCTTGACGCACTGTTCTTGATTGCCACTTTGTTTTGCTTCAATTGAGCGTTGAGCAGCGATTGAACCTGCCGTAGAAAATATCAGATTTTTTTCTGCTGTTTCTCTGGAATGTTTTTGTTCATCAGTTTCAGCTTGTTCAGAACCAAATTTGTGGCCTTTTTCGGCTAGTTGCTGATGAGCTTCGGCGATCAATTTTGCGCCGGAAGATAATAATTCTGCTACTTCTTGTTTGCCTTTTTCTGCTGCTTCTTTTGCTTCCTGGCCGAGAATCATACCATCATAAGTAGGATCAGTTACTACTTTCTCTAAATCAATTTTCATAGATGTGCGGCCATCTTCGTGCTCAACAACTTCCTTAGGATGCATATCCTCATGAGTCATAGTGACGGCAACATGCCCTATATGCTCCACGACGTGCTCTGGTAGCCCCTTGAGTGTTTCTAGGGCCTCAGTATTGTCTGGTGGCAATACTGCTTCGATTTGTTGATCTAATTCGGTAGCAACAACAGGTGGCTGTTGCTCTATTTGACCCGGGCTGGTTGGCATATTTTCTGACATTTTTATTTCGTATTTAGTAGCTATATTATACCACTTTAGGCACCCAATAAATAACTTAACACAGAGGATTTTGCGGGTTGGAATGTAGAAAAGCTGAAACATAAATATCCAACTAAATTGACGCCATACATAATATATTGTAAAATGAGTTATAAGCTAAACGGTGGTGACTGGATCAACAATTGGAATTCCTGAGTGCTTTCATCCAACAATTAAGAAGTAATGCCAAAAAATACGCACTGATGTTCGTTATGTTCTTCTTTGTTTATATGATTTTTTTGTACAAATTCGAATCTTTAACAATTATTGGCAAGCTAAGTCCGACCTATGCAATTTTATATTTATACTGTTTTTTGTCATTTGTACTCATCGCTGCTAAATATTCAATAGGGAGTATGCATTCACCAAACAGATGGTCAAAAATTAGACCATATAAATGGCCGACAATCGACATTATTATTCCTGCATTTAATGAGGGTAGGGTAATCTACGATACGGTAAAAAGTATCACTGCAGCGAAATATCCTTCGGATCGAATGACAATCACAATAGTTAATGATGGTAGCACAGACGACACTCAAAAATATATAAACAGGGCAGTGTCAGAATTTGGCAAAGACAAAATCCGCGTAATACGATTCCGAAAAAATCGCGGCAAAAAAGAAGCCATGGGCGAGGCCATTAAAAGATCAAACAATGAATACATCGTATTTGTTGATAGTGACAGCGTCATAGATAAACAATGCTTAAAAGAAATTATTAGGCCGTTTTACAAGAAGAACTCCAATATCGGTGCTGTATGTGGGCTAGCAATGCCTATGAATGGAGACGAAAACACACTTACTAAAATGCAAGAGGTTAGATACTTCAACAGTTTTCGTGCTACCAAAGGATTTGAATCGTTATTTGGATTTGTTATCTGCTGCCCAGGCTGTTGCTCAGCTTACCGAAGAGATGTGATGAATATCATTTTGAATCCATGGCTTAAGCAAACATTCTTAGGTAATAAATGTACTGCTGGTGACGACAGATCATTAACCAACTTTGTATTAAAAGAAGGCTACAAAACGGTTTTTAACCAAAATGCTGTTGCGTATACGGTAGTTCCTAATAAGTTGCACAAATTCTCACGACAACAACTAAGGTGGAAGAAATCGTGGGTCCGAGAAAGTTATGTAGTGCAATCTATAGCCTGGCAACGAAGTCCACTGATATCCTTGCTGATGGTTATGGAGACACTGCTACCCCTATTATCGCCATTCGTTATCCTTATACTGATATATAACGGACTAGTTTATGACACTTCCTATGCTTTCAGATATATATTCTGGATATCTATTTTCGGTATTTCAATAGGATTATATTTTAAAATACAAAACCTAGAAAAAAGGAAATGGCTGAAAGCGACTATATATTCATTTGTGGTCAACATACTTCTTTTTTGGCAGTTGCCGTATGCAATCATACGTCTGAGAGATAACAGTTGGGGAACACGTTAAGCATAAGCTCTTATGCAACATTCCTTGACTTCTGTCAATATTTAATGTAGATTTAATGAAGTAACTAAACAGAGGATAGTTTTTATGAGTCAACCTTCAACTACAGGCGCAGCAGGTGCTACAGCATTAGCAGCTACCGGTACAGGTGCCGCATTAAGCACAACAGGCATCAGCGTTGGTGTAATCCTAGCGGTTGCAGCAGTTTTGGTATTTGCAGCTATTGCAACAATCAAAGCTACAGCCAAGAAATAATTATTTCATGAAAAAGCCAGTAATAAACGGTAGAAAACTACTACAAATTACTGGTTTTTTTATGCTTGCAATTGGTTTAGCTATTTTTCTGTATTTATACTTTCCACTAGCAAACTACTATACGCATCTTCTCAATAAGCCAGGCAATTCGGCAATTATGGTGCAAAGTAAAAATCTCCATAACGAACTTTACATACCAAAGATTCATCTCAAAACACCAATTGTCGATGGCTCGAATATCAGTGTTATTAACAATAATGGCGTATGGCTGAAGCCGGTAGGCACTCAAACTCCGTTCAATGGTGGCAATACTGTTGTTGTTGGGCATAGCTTTACTATCAATAATCCCAATGCGCCCTTGTACAATCTGGACAAATTAAGTATTGGCAGCAGTATTTATGCTAATTGGATGGGCAATAATTATAAATACAATGTTGTTTCGAGAGATATTGTCAGCCCCTCAGACATCCAGGTAGAAGCAAATAGCCAGCAAAATATACTAACTATATACACTTGTTATCCAAGATTTTCTACGTCACATCGATTGGTAATAGTATCTACTCCAGCTAAATAAGGGTGGACCAGTAGTACCAGAAACGCTTAATTATTAAAGCTATTAGGGTTACGTACCATAGGACTAGGATGTCGCCCTGATGAGCTTGGATGAAGTCTACGGTTTTTTGGAGTTTCTTAGGGGTTTTTAGGTGTTTTTCGCGGAGATTATATAGGGTTGTATAGAAGAATATTGGTATAGTTACGGCCCAAACGACCATACAGTAAGGGCAAAGCGCTCCAATTTCGTAGAGACTTTGGTATTGCAGCCAAAAGCAAAAAGCTATGGCAAAAGTGACACCTGCTTGCAATCCTAGCCAATACCATCTTTTAAACTTGGCTCCAGCTAAAATCGCGGCGCCAGTGGTAGCGACTACTGAAAAGCCTATTAGTCCCAAGAAAGGGTTAGGGAAGCCAAAAGCAGCTGCCTGATGAGTATTGATTACAGATCCACACGCTACTACAGGGTTTAAATCACAAGCTAATGACTTCGCGGGATGAGAAAGGAGTTCTATTTTGTCGTAGGTAAGTATTGCCGCGCTAATAACTCCAATAAACCCGCCAATCAGTAATATGTACGGATATACGTGTTTCAGAGTTAGGCTGCGGAATTTATCTTTCACTAGCTCTTATTATAGCAAGCTATTTAGGTAATTTAAGCGGCTTTTTGTTCGTCTATGGTTTCTAGCAAAACAACTTTTTCGCCGGCTTTTCGTATGGCTAACTCGGCTATAGCTCGTGCCACATTGACAGATGTAACTTTTTCGATTCCAAATTCTGGACTAACGTTTACTTCGTTCACCAGCGGCCCTCTTCGTGAAGGGATTATATCTACTCCAGCTACTTGCAAATCCATAATCTCACAGGCCTTGAGAGCTAACTCGGTTTCTCGTGGTGTTGGTTCATATATCATGCCGTCGCCACCTTGCTTGAGATTGCTCCTAAATTCATCCTCATCTTTAGCCTGTCTTTTCATAGCGGCTATAATTTGGTTTTCTACTACAAAAAGTCTGATGTCGGAGGTGAGAGAACTGTCTTCGGCATCCTGGGCAAATTCCTGCATCAGGTAATTTGTTTTTTCACTCTGGAAAGCTTGGGCTATGGAAATGGCAGAACGCCTAGTGTCAGCCAAGACAACACCTTTACCGTGAGACCCCCGATTCGTTTTTAGAATTATAGGCCTACTCCTGTCGGACTCTAAAAGACTCAGGGTTTCGCGTGGTTTTTCGGGCATGGTGCCGGTAGGATGGATGCTATGTGGGGTAGGAATGCCATTGCTATCTAGCATTATATGGGTAAGCATCTTGCTTTTAGCCCTTTCTATAGAGCTTGGATCGGCCGTGGAATAAATATTTTTTGAGGTTAGCAGGCGGAGCGTCATGGCTCCGGCTTCTACAAATTTTCCAACTCTCGGTATTACTGCATCTACTTCAATGGGGTAGGGTGAATCATTGTCATCGTATCCGTATAGGATTCTACCTTCTTCTGTTACTGCTACGGCTGTTCGTCGATAATTTATGACTTCTGGCTCGTGTCCTAGTTCTTGTATTTCTTCGCTTAGTCTTTTGTTCTCGTGCAATTCAGCTCCTTGTGTGGACGCTGATAATATACCGATACGCATTGTGTTCCTCTTGTTAAAATTTGACGTCTAAAATTGCGCCGGATTATCATTATACTCGCATGAAAGACAATTAAAAGCCCCTGATATCATTAGTGCTTTATTTGATATTTTTTTGACATTATCATGGATTTACAGTATAAATTATGTGACATGAGTAACTTTGAAAGCGGCTATAATTTCTCTTCGGATAACCCCGAGAGTCTTTTGCCAATCAGTGAGAAAGAAGTGGATGATCTTTCTGTAGACATAGATCATCTGATTAATTCTGGTGATTGCTACGAATCAATTCAGGCCGAACTTAAAGGGAATTTTCTTGAACTTAATTATTCGATTAGGGCAGAGCATGTGTACGACGAAGATAATGACTATCCAGACAAAGAATACTATGCACGTTTTAGCCTAGCATCAGACGATTACGAGGCAGGTGTTCGTGATCCTAACCAAAATGTTCTACACGTAGGTTACGACCCCAGACGCGGCTATTATTGTGCACTAGGCGGAGAAAAACACACTGATAACAAAATAGCCAAAGACATTAATTATTATGCATCACATTTGATGCGTTTAATCGCTTTGACCGAACAAGATCCCGTTATGAAAGAAAACGTTTTCTACCTAGAAACAGCCGGTGCATCATATGCACTTATAGACGATCTTCTGTACGCTGGAGAAAACAATGACTGGGAAGCCATGCACAAATACACTAAATCTACTTTTGGCGGCACGATTGAGCCATTTAATCCAGACCAAATAGCAGATGACATCATGCAATGCCTTAACAAAAACAATGAAACAGTTGTTACAAACTCAAAAAATATATCACTCGAGCTAGAAGACACGAGCGAGATAAACTTTTTTTCTAGCACCGAAATAAAAAACAGTAATTCCGAACATGGCATCGAAGTTTACAATTCAAGGAGCATCGAGCACATTAACTATCATCAAGCTGGCAAATCCAACAAGAAAGCTACCGAATATTCAAAAGAGATAGAACTAGTTTATGAAAATGGTCTGCCAGATATGCAGCAAACAGTAGTCTATGAGCACAAAGAAGAGAACAGTTTCTTCGAAGAACAGAAGGAGTATGTACGCTTCACAACCAACATGGTTGGTAAATTAGACAATAAAATCGTAAAAAGCCCAGTACTTGGTGACTATGCATACTTCAAAGACAAGATACGCCAAGCCAATACAATCTTAAACGGTGAATAAAAATTTGTGTAATGTATTGCGTTGACATTACCCCACTTTAGCAAGACAATGATATAAGCACTTTCAATTTTCTTTCTAAATAGTAATGAGCAGCTTATGTCTAATGTGTTAAATATTCAAAATGTGACTAAACAGTTTGGTTCCAAAAAAGCCGTAAATAATATATCTATAGAATTAAAATCTGGCGAGATTTATGGGTTCTTGGGACCCAATGGCGCAGGTAAAACCACCACTATAAGAA
>JBAXMV010000032.1:0-6374 GCA_037134095.1 bacterium
GTCTGGAACGCTGCTGGATGCTGCAGCATTAATTGGAACCCTAACTTTTATGCGTTTGACTACATCCTGAGCGCGTGCAGTTACATCTATTTCAGCCTGGGAGTTTTGTAGTTGTAGTTGCTGGGAGGTGCCGCCTACAGGTGTTCCGTTTGCCGATATTTTGACGTCAGAGGTGTCATACAGAGAAATAAAGTGCACTACGTATTCACTTGCGGCTAAAAATGTTCCCGCAGTAGTTATCTTTAATTTACAAGTATCATTGGTATTCGGCGCTGCAACGCATTTAGCCGCCACTTTACTGCTGTTAGTTCCTATATCGGCAGTTATGTTTCCACTGCCATTACTTGGATATAGAAATACATTATAGGTATTTGCAAGCATTTGACTGCGAGTATATTTACTTGCACCCAAAGGTGTTATGCTAAGTTGCATCACAGCTGGCATATTCCATCCCGCAGCTGCAGGGTTAGTCGCTGGTATTCCAGTTAAAAAATTTGCATTGTTGGCTATCGTACTACTACCCCAGCTGAAATCAATGCTATCTACATTTGTTCCGTCTGTCTTGAACTTCATTACCTTGCCGTTGTTGGCGGCAACACCACCATACTGGGAAGTTGTTGGGGTCTTGTTTATCAAAACACAAGTAATTTTAATGTCTGTAGAAGCAGGAATTGCATCTTTAAAGGCTGTCGAACTACAGTCCGTATTAGAACTTACTGTATTAGGTAATGTATTCAAAGTACTAACGACTTTATTTATTGTACTCTCAGCAGCATAACTAGCTTGTGTTGCTAGTTGTTGGTTCAGTGCATTTTGCTGTTCCCTTCTAGATAACTGTACGAAGCCAACTGTTATCAGAGAAAGCACAACTACTAGAATAAGTGCGACTACAATTGAGGCGAAACCTCTTTGATTAAGCTCACTCTTTTTTATAATGCTCATGTTAGTTATTGTACCTTATTTTCATAATCGCTTCACTACAGTAGTGGTTAATGTGGATACGGCGCAATACTGGTTGGCTGTGTTTCCCAGGCATTGTCCGAGAGGCGAACTAGAAATCTGGCCATAAGCCAAAGTCGCACTAATTCTGTAAGGCGATGATGTCGTATATGTAAACTTATAGAGTCTAGTGTTGCTTGGCATTAGCTCGGTACCGCTGCCAGTTACCCCCCCTACATCCGAGGGGTTATCATGGGTTAAGTCTGCAGCCATACAGCCTCCATTTGTAGCCAGCTTATCTTTCCAAAAAATATGCACATATGGAGTATCGCCAATCCTATTATTGAGAACATAGGTGTACCTGACATCTCCTATGCAGATAGTCTTTATTGGGTTTGTTTGAATGTCAATTACTATCGGATTGCTACTGGTATACGAAAGGTTCTGCGAAATATCTCCTACAATATTGCGTACTGCATCTTGTGTCCTAGATAAATTAATACCTTTGCTATACAAATTACCTATTCCTATAATTACAACTGTCACGAGTAGCAAGACAAATGAAAATACCCCCATAGCAATTAATAGCTCCAGTATGGTAAATCCTTTTCTTTGGTGATTCAAATTTGTTAATTTCATTTTCTATACAACATATTTAAGTTATATGTCCCGCCACTGCTATCCCAAGTAATATTTACGGTGTACACTCCGGTGTCCACTCCGCTGCTGGGAATAATTTTAACTTTGTACAGCGTAAGCCGGCAATCAGGATTTGTATCAATATTTGCGGTTATTTGGTCCCCTTCGCTAATATTTGCAGTACTGAAACAAAAAGTTGAACTTGGCAATGAAGCAGCGCTACGTATTTGTTCAACTTGCGACTTAGCTATAGCTGTAGCATTACTTGTTTCATTAGCCAGCCTTATTGCCGTCAGACTTCTACTCGCCGTAGCGTAGGCTATCGACAAAGCTAGCCCTAAAATTGTCAACGCTATCAACACCTCTACAATGGTGTCTCCCGCCTGGCTCTTCTTGTGTTTATTAAATATTATATTCATTGCTTTAGCGCCTAGTTACAACTATTGTTACTCACGTATATCTTGGTGGTTACAGAAACTGAACTATTTTCACCTATGGTAATTTTGCCTGAACGGGTCCCATCTGTCAGACATATAAATGGATAAGTCGAAGCGACAACTTCAGTTAATGTAAGACTATTTACTGATGGCACTACTGGATCATTCGTAACTATCTTTAATGACTGTGCACCGCTTGAATATGACCCAGAAGAATAGGAGCCCAGCGATTGTGCAAAACCAAAACCCGTAGAAGTAGTAGGTTTCAGGCCTTGAGGGATCACATTTTTATATGTGAACTGGCTTATAATCTGTGGGTTAGCGCTAAGATAAGAGCCATCATTAACTGTTTTTCCGGCGATTGTGTACAGTGGATACTTTGTATCGCCTGCAGTAAAAGCAAAATACTTACCTATAAAGATACAGTCCTGGCTATTGCCTTGAGAGCCGCTATTGGCTGTAAATGTCAAATCAGAACCCACTACACTGCATGCCACCTGTTGGTCTGTGTACTGCCCATTGCTAACCTGGTCAATTGCGTCTTGGATACGTGATGCCATTTCATTAACCCCTGTGCGAAAAGAAGTATCTGCAGCTTTTCCTGAAATAAACTGGCTAGCAATTACAAACATAAAGCTAGATATTGCCAAAACTATTAAAACTTCAATAATAGTGTAGCCGGAGTATTTATTGCCACCTCTCATATTGCTCATATTATAGCACAAGCACTATCTGTAAAATTATATTACCCGACCAATAAAAAAGTGCTCTGATACCAGTCGGTTATACTAGCCCCGAACAGCAGCACAACAAGAGCCCCAAAAATCAGAAAAGGTCCAAAAGGAATTAAAGCATTACGCTTCAACTTACCTGTAATAAGCAATATAAGAGCCACGAAGCTACCACCTAAGCCTGCCAAAAATAACATCAACATAGCATTCACAGCAGTGCCCAACATCAACCCCAAAGCCCATCCCAACTTCACATCCCCACCACCAATCATCTTGCCACCGGAAAGCTGAAAAATGAAATAAAATATCGTGCCACCAATCATAACAGCCAAGAAAGTATTCAAAGTTGCATGAGCAAGATTGTCACTGGTAGATACATTGAACGCAGCGATAGCAGACGCGATAACAAAAAGAGGTACCATCAGTTTATCGGGCAAAAGCATCCACCTAAAATCGTATACAGACATAGCCACTAGTATGACGGCGGCGATCAGCCACAAACCAAATAGTATTGGCTGTGAACCTGTGAGCGGTTGTGGCCAAAATACATACATACAAGCAAAAAGCCCAGCAGTAGCAAGCTCTACGGCTGGATATTGAATAGAAATCGGCTTCTTGCAATACCTGCACTTGCCTTGCAGGAACAACCAGCTAAATACAGGCACGAGATCGAGCGGCTGCAAAGTATGATGACACTCAGGGCACATAGACCGGCTATTAGCCTTGAAAAGCTTCTTAACTAACCTTTTATCACCCTTCCCCTCATCAACCAACTCAAGCTCCCGAAGTCGCCAAACAAGAGCATTAACAAAACTCCCCAAACACAACCCTAAAAAAAACAAGAAAATATCAACCATATAGCCATTATAAAGAGTTAATGTCAAAACATATAACGTTTATATTCTGGAGTTGATACATGCACTAGGTGTTGTAGAGTCAACGTCTTGGTTTACGTATACTACAGCTATTTGCGTAGCTGTACCTGTTGCTACTGTTGTGCCGCTACAGGTTTTGCCCAATAGTACGTATGCTGTGTTTTTACTTAGATTACCACTACCTGGTAAAGCTACGGCTACGGTTGTTAGCTTGCCAGTTGCATCAAGCTTAGCGATGTCACCAATCTTAGTAGCGTCCAATGTTGACGGGTTATTAGCGTCTGCCATGTACTGAGTAGCTGCTGCAGCAACTCTTGATGCCTCTGATTTCCTTTGTGAGTTAGCCTGGTTTCTTTGAAGAGCTGGCACTGCTAGTAGTACGGCTAGGATTATTAATGCGCCGATAGCTAGTACGATTAGGACTTCAATTATTGTGAAGCCTGATTGACCTTTTTGTAATTTCAGTTTGTTAGTTAGTTTGTTCATTTGCAAGTGACCCTTTGTAAATTAGAGTTAAATAGCGAGTACACCATAATTGTGACTCGCTATTTGATTAACTAATTTAGTGTTTGTTACTGCGCGTTGATACATGCACTAGGTGTTGTAGAGTCAACGTCTTGGTTTACGTATACTACAGCTATTTGCGTAGCTGTACCTGTTGCTACTGTTGTGCCGCTACAGGT
Organism: bacterium; assembly: GCA_037134095.1. GTDB lineage: Bacteria > Patescibacteriota > Saccharimonadia > Saccharimonadales > UBA4665 > RGVC01. The sequence goes on from JBAXMV010000032.1 coordinate 4,305, forward strand.
TTTGCCCAATAGTACGTATGCTGTGTTTTTACTTAGATTACCACTACCTGGTAAAGCTACGGCTACGGTTGTTAGCTTGCCAGTTGCATCAAGCTTAGCGATGTCACCAATCTTAGTAGCGTCCAATGTTGACGGGTTATTAGCGTCTGCCATGTACTGAGTAGCTGCTGCAGCAACTCTTGATGCCTCTGATTTCCTTTGTGAGTTAGCCTGGTTTCTTTGAAGAGCTGGCACTGCTAGTAGTACGGCTAGGATTATTAATGCGCCGATAGCTAGTACGATTAGGACTTCAATTATTGTGAAGCCTTCTTCTCTTTTTACAGATTTTAATTTAGTTAGTTGATTGTTCATTTGCAAGTGCCCCTTTGCTTATATATTAATACGTATTATTACGCTTATGATTAGATATTATATGTTTATTAGCTTCTATGCAAGCACTTTTTTTTCTATCTGTGGATAAGGTGTTAGGCCTACATTTCTTTGCACTGAGGTGAGCCACTTGCTGTGCCTGTGCCTTTATCTAGTGCGAAAAGGGCTACGATATCTCTGGAGCCAGCTGCAACTTTAGTCCCATCATTACTCTGGCTGCATTTACTGTAATTGTATATATAGACTTTTGTCGTATCGTAGTCTGGGTTTGTTGCAGAAATAGGATTTATTATTACATCTGTTGTTGGATTCTTGTAGTAGCCGAGATTGTTGACTCCTGATAGTTTGAGATTTCCTACGTTCGTTGTGAAGCTGCCGGTGTTGTGGAGCCTGTAGTCAGAGATGGATTGTAGGATTATTGATACATCATTTTTGCGTTGGTTGTTTTGGTTGGCGCGGTTTATGAAAGGAATTGCTGCAAACACCATTGTTATCATTAGTCCACCGATAGCTAAGACAATTAAGACCTCTATGATTGTAAAGCCCTGCCGCTTTTTGTTGTGTGTCATTGTTATCTTCCGTTAAAACCAGCTTGGTTGGTGAGGCCGTATATAGGTAGCAGTATTGCGGCTACCAAAGTGAAGGCCATAATACCCATGATAATCATCATTACTGGTTCAATTATGGTACTGATCGCTTTGATTTCGTTGTCTACTTCTTTCTCGTAATAGGTGGCTATCTTGTCCATCATAACCTCCATCGAACCAGATTGTTCACCAATTCTGATCATGTTTGGAACTAAATCTAGAAAATCAGGGCTACCTGATAATGCTTCTGAGAGAGATTTGCCTCCCTTGACCTTTTCTGTAGCTGCAGCAAGAGTTCTAGATATATGAACATTGTCTATAGACTCGCCAGATATCTGGAGCATTTGTATAAGCGGTACGCCACTAGCTATCAATGTTGTACCGGTTCGTGCGAAACGTGCCATGTATAGCTTCATAAATAATGGCGCTATTGGCCACATTTTCATCTTGAGCCCATCGATTACGTCCCTGCCTGCTATAGTTCGTGACCAACGTGTGCCCAAAAATCCTATTAAGCCAAGTAATATGACCACCAAGTACCAAAATTTAGTTACAAAATTTGATATAGCCAGCAAAAATCTAGTCACAAAAGGTAGTGATGCACCGGGTATTCCTGCATAGATACTCTGCACTTGTGGTAGTACTTTTATAATCATAAAAGAGCCAACACCAATCATTACGAGCAATACTATACCCGGGTAAATCATTGCTCCACGCACTTTAGATGTAATATCAGCGTCTTTTTCTTGCTGATTGGCAAGTCTTTCAAGGCCTTTGTCTAGAGTACCTGAGGTTTCGCTTGCAGCAACTAAGCTAACAAATATTTTATTGAAAACTTTAGGGTGTTTTGCGAGTGACTCGCTAAATTGCTGTCCAGATTCAACATCATTTATCACTTGGTTGCAGCCTGGGGCGACCGATTCATAGCCGACAATAAACTCAGCGAGCATCGCTTGATAGGGATGATTGATCAGAGTATCAACTTCTAGGCGGTAGCGTCGATTGAACCAACGAGACAGCGCGCCATAGCGAAGTAGCACACGTGACTTTCGAGCGTGGCGGTGTTGATTGTTCAAAAGCGAAAGTAGACTGTTGCCTTCACGGGTAGTATGTA
>JBAXMV010000033.1:0-6372 GCA_037134095.1 bacterium
TCTTGGAGCCTTGCCGACTACGCCAAGTTCGCGGTACACATCTAAGTCATTTACCTTCACAACTAACCCGTCCGTGTTAAATGGCAAGTCGTGCCGCTTTGTTTCCCAAGTATTGGCATATTCCATAACTTTATCAACAGAGTTTAATACTGGTGCTTCCGTGTTTACCAAAAAACCTAAGCTATTCATGATTTCGTAAGCTTGTTTGTATGATTTTATCTCTTCTTTGTTATCTCGCTGCAAATCATAGCCTCTAAAATAGAGTTTACGCTCAGCAACTAGTTTTGGGTCGAGTTGACGTATTGTTCCTGCAGCGGTATTGCGAGGATTAGCAAATAAAGGCTTACCCTCGGCCTCTCTTTGCTTGTTAAGATTATTAAAATCCTGTTTATACATTACAATCTCGCCACGTATTTCAGTTCTGCCTGTGAGGAATTTTTCGGTGTTTGAACTCTTGCGCAGCTTCAGGGGAATCGACTCAATAGTGCGAACATTGGCGGTGACATCCTCACCCACAAAACCATCACCCCTAGTTATTCCCTGCACCAAACTACCATCTTGGTAGATTAAAGCACAGGCTAATCCATCCATTTTTATATCTGCAAAATACTCCAGCGCCGTAACACTTGGTAATAATTTTTTGATACGGTTTTCCCAGGCCAACATTTCTGTTTGGTCGAAAACATCATTCAAACTCAGCATTCGACTGCTATGTTTTAGCTGCTTAAAGCCTGGTAAAGGCTCACCTGATACGCGCTGAGATGGTGAATCGGAAGTTATAAATTCTGGGAATTGTTCCTCGAGCTGGGTTAGTTCGTGCTTCAAACTATCGGCTGCAGCCTCGCTCATCTTGGATTCATTAAGTACGTGATAATGATAACGATAGTCGTCGATTATTTCCCGTAGTTTGATAATTCTATTTTCAGCTTGTTGCTTATTCATTCATGAGTTCCCGATACAGCAAATACATGTAAGTGTTTATTGCCACAAGTACGAGTGATGTCAGCAAGAAGAAAACCCACTGTGCAAGAGGAGTGAGAATAACAATAACAGGCAGCATCACGACAATTGCGGCTGCTAACAATATGACAGGTAGTGCAATAACTTTTCGAATAACTTGCCAGCGATATCCTGTTACTAATTCTTTAGCTGATCTTAGAGCTTTTATTGGTGTCATGTCTGGCAACGTCACGATGTAAAGTGCAAAAAGCGATGAACTAAGCCAATAAATTGTAAGTGTAGCTAGGCCCAAGAATACAATCACCCAAATGATGCGCTCGATAATTGACACTGCTATGCCGTAGGAAACAACCATCCCGTAAATAGTTGACCCGATCATGAGCGGTATTAGCTGCAAGCTAACAATAGCTAGTACCAAAATGAACGGTATTAATGGATACATGCTCTTGTAGTAAGTGTCCCGTAGGCGAAACTTTTTGTTGGCCAAAACTTGCCTAAGTGACCATATCACTGCCAAAGAAGTTACGATTGCTATAACCAGCTGATAAGGGCTAGATGCAGCCGTTGAATTGCTGCCAGCCGAACCAATCATCACCACAAACACACCTAGTCCGCTCGCCAATGCTGCGAAGTTACCGCTAAATACCTGGTTAAGATCAGTTTTTAAAGTAGACACGTTTAGACCACCAGAAAATCCTTTAACCAGTACAAGAGTTAGGAGGCCGTAGATCAGGGCTATACCAAGAAAAATTTTGTAATTATTGATTATCAAATCAAAAGATTTTTTACTTAATTCCCAAACGCTCGCAAGTTTTCGAACTGATAAAGGTTTTTTGGGTTTAGATTTATTTTTGGTCATAAGCATTAGTATATAAGATTTTAGGCGTGAGTGCCCATCTTGCGAAGACGAGCTACCCTATCTTCGATTGGTGGGTGGGTACTGAACAAGCCAGAAATAGCACTCTTTTTTAGTGGATTAGCGAAAAATAAATGTGCTGTTGAACTGTTTTGATGCTTGGTAGCGCTCCCTACCTTGCCTATTTTTTCTAGTGCTGATGCTAAGCCCTCTGGGTAGCGGGTTGCTAGAGCGCCAGTAGCGTCAGCCAAATACTCACGTTGTCTAGATATTGCAAGTTGTATGAATGTTGCCACAAGTGGCGCTAATATTGCAGCGATGATGCCTAATACCAATGCCCCCTGGTTGTTATTTTCTCTATCGCTAAAGAAAGTTACTCGAAGAATAATATCGGCGATTAGAGAAATCACAACTGTTAGAGCAAAAGCTACCATGGTTACACGTATATCGTAGTTTTTGATGTGACCAAGCTCATGAGCCAAAACCCCTTGAAGCTCAGTGTCGGACATGATGTCTAGCAGGCCTGAGGTTACGCATATAGCCGAACTATTAGGGTCGCGACCGGTTGCAAATGCATTGGGTGCTGGATCGTTCATAATATACACTTTGGGCATTGGTAAGCCTTCTGTGATGGCTAGGTTTTCTACCATCCTAAATAGTCTGGGGTTGTCCTTTTTTTGTATTTCTTTGGCACGATTGATAGAAAGTGCCATCTTAGAACCACTGTAGTAGGCAAAAATTACATAGACAATAGAACCGATTAAGCCACCGTAAAATACCCCTGTGCTTTTGCCGGCGTACAGATAGCTGAATAGATAGATGAGACCGGCAACGAACGCCAAAAAGAATACCATTATATAGACACTTTTTCGTTTGTTTTTTGCAATATCAGAGTACATATTGAGTGAAGTTAGGTCCTTTCTTGAGCTTACGTTCTAGCTAGAACTTAACGTCGACTGGAGCTTCTACGGCTTTGGATTCAGCTTCGTCGACTGCGTAAAATTCTTTGTCGTCTTTGAATCCCAGCATGTTGGCAAAAATGTTTGTTGGAAATGTTTTGCGTTTGCTGTTGAAGTCCCGAACCACACCGTTATAAAAACGCCTGGCAGCCTGGATTTTGTCTTCTGTGTCTGTAATTTCATCTTGGAGTTTTTGAAAGTTTTCACTAGCTTTTAGGTCTGGGTAAGCTTCTGCAACAGCGAATAGACTTTTCATAGTTTTTTGGAAGTCACCGTCAGCTTTTGCTGTTTCGGCAATACCGGTTGCGCCCATTGCTTTAGTTCGAGCATCGGTAACTTCTTTGAACACGGTTGATTCATGCTTGGCATAGCCTTTTACTGTGCTGACTAGATTCGGGATAAGATCATATCGTCTTTTGAGCTGGACCTTGATGTCGCTCCAGGCTTCGCTAGACTGTTGGTTTAGGCGGACCAAGGAATTGTACATAGCAGCGCCAAAAATAATTATTAGTACGACGACTACTACTGCGATAACTGCTATACTCATATGCTAAAATCTCCTTATTTATACTTATATTATATACCCCTGATGCAATTAAGTTAAGTAAAATGCCTTACTAAAAGATATGGGGTGTATTATGTATATAAGATGCCTAAAAGATCAAAAAATGGTAGTCGATTTAGAAAACTTTTTTTCTGCATTCTGCTAATTGCAATTGGCTACGCGAGTTGGTGCTTATTGAGGCCTATGCCTAGCGTGCAACCATCTTATATATATCAGGATAATAAAGTTGCTACAGCATCTGTTTTTAATTGGCCCAAAAAAGGTCAAGCTTCTGTCGGTATACTTGGTTATGATCAGGTTGAAAGTAACGGCGTGCAAAATAAGGCTCCGATTGCAAGTGTGGCTAAAGTTATAACCGCTTTAGTAGTGCTAGAGAAAAAGCCATTAGCAATTGGCAGCCAAGGTCCAACCATAACACTCGGACCGCAAGATGAAATTATGTTCCGTCAATATCAGGCCAATGATGGATCGGTAGTGCCTGCTGCAAACGGTGAAAAAATTACTCAATATCAGATGCTGCAAGCGATGATGTTGCCGTCAGCCAATAACATGTCTGACGGTTTAGCAATCTGGGCCTTCGGCTCGATAGATGCCTACACCCAAGCAGCCAACCAATACTTAAAAGCCAAAGGGCTTACTGAAACTACGGTCAGTGGAGACGCTAGCGGCCTTAATCCTGCCACAGTATCAACATCTAAAGATTTAATTAAACTTGGTAAGCTGGCTATGAATAACCCAGTGCTTGCTGGAATCGTAAATCAACAAACTGCAACTGGAATTCCGCTAACTAGTTCTGTAAAAAATGTTAATTTTTTGCTTGGTAACAGTAATATTGTAGGCATCAAAACCGGTAATTCCGATCAAGCCGGAGGAGTATTTTTGTCTGCCTCGGTAGTAACCCCGAACGATAAACCAGTCACCATAATTACTTCTGTAGAACAGGCAGATAATCTGTACTCAGCGCTAAGCACCAGTTTGGTTTTGATAAAATCTGTGCAAAGTAGTTTCAAGCAAATTAATATAGTTAAAGACAATCAAGTAGTGGCAATATACAAACTACCATGGGGTGATGAAATAAAGGCTAGAAGTATGGGAAACATTAATGTAGCGTCATTGCCTAAAATGAGCCCTGTATATAACGTGCAGGTAGAAAGTTTACGACCTAATGCAAAAGCTGGAGATATAATCGGCAAAGTTAAACTCAGTAGTAGTGCATTAAATCAATCTAAGAGCGTTAGCGTAAAGCTGGACTCCAGTGCTTCGAAACCTACTATCAAATGGAGACTAACTCATCCGATATAAAAATTGAGCCCAGCAAGCTGGACTCAATTTGGTGGGTGATGAGGGACTCGAACCCCCGACCCCCTCGGTGTAAACGAGGTGCTCTAGCCAACTGAGCTAATCACCCTTACATTTGTCTTTTTTGGCGTGGTGCGGACGAGAGGACTTGAACCTCCACGAGTTGCCTCACTACCACCTCAAGGTAGCGCGTCTACCATTCCGCCACGTCCGCGTTAGACCATAGTATTCTATCTGTTTTGGACTAAAATTTCAAGTGTTAACTGCGGGGCGAAAAGTCGTATAGATGATGCATGCCATAATCAGGGCGCAGTAGCACTTTGATGTTTTCTAAATCTGTGCCAAATTTGACGCCTGGATTGAGGGTGCCGTATGGATCAAAAATATTTTTAACCTTGCTGTGAAGCTTGTAGACTTCGCTGCCCAGCTGGTGTTCCAAGAATGGTGTTTTGATGCGTCCATCACCGGCTTCGGAGCTGATTGTTCCACCCAAACTTATAACTAACTTGTTATACTCGACGAGCATCTTGAAAGCTTTTTGCCTATCCCCGACTTGAGCTAAATTGAGTCGTGGTAACACGTGCAGGCTAGCTGTGCCGGCGTGGCCCCAAAGCGGAGCATCACAATCACTTGCCTCTAATATTTTGTAAATTCCTTCTATGTAATCACGAAGCCTATTGACTGGTACTGCACCGTCATCAATCAGTGGCATGGCACGCTTCTGACTTTCGTTGTGTCCAATTATAGTGGCTGTAGAATGTCGCAGGGTCCACAGTTTTTGTTGCTGTTCTGGGTCAGCTGATTCTTGAACATCAATGGCGTAATTATCAAAAATCTTATTGGCAGCTTTAATTGATTTTTTAATATTACGGTCTGAACTGTCAAACTCCACAAACAAGATAGCTGCTGGGTAAGGTTCCGGAATGATATCTTTTAAGTAATTAGGGTTGAGCTTGCCTACCTGATGCAAAAGATTGCCGTCTACAAACTCTATCAAACTTGGTTTGTCTTTGAGTTCAAGCAAGTCTAGGACAGCATTTTGTAATTGTTCTAAACCGTCGAAGCTAGCAACCATTAGATTAGTTAAGGGGTTGTATTCTTCGGTTGCTAAAACAATTTCGGTGATTACACCTAAAGTACCTTGGCTGCCAACAAATAGTGGAGTTAGATCAAAAGACCCGTCTTTGCGTTTGATGTCGCTTAGGTCATAGCCGGCATTATTTTTGGCAACATCGCGGTAAGCATCATCTAATATATCTTTATTTTCTTCTAGTAATGCGTCAATGGAGCGATAGATTTCTCCTTCAAAAGTAGCAAGACCGAGTTTTTTGCTAAGTTCCCTTTTGCTGATTCGACCTGTTTCGATAACCTCGCCATTGGCCAGTACTACCCTGAGTGAATTAACATAATTTCGTGTGTCGCCGTATTTGATTGATTTTTCGCCAGAAGCATTATTGGCGACCGCACCGCCAACTGTTGAATATTCTAGTGATGATGGATAAGCCGGCAAGAAGCGTCCGTGAGTGTGCAGAGTCTGCTGCAGCTTGCCGTAGTTAATGCCTGGCTCTACGGTTACAGTGTTGGCTTTGGTATCTAATTCGATAATTCGATTCATGTGAGCTGGAAAAACCGTGAGTATACCGCTGCCGATTGCTGCGCCATACTGATCTGTTCCGCTGCCCCGAGCTGTTACCGGAATAACTCTTCCTCTCACAACTATTTGCAAGGTGAAG
>JBAXMV010000034.1:0-6063 GCA_037134095.1 bacterium
ATGGAATAGTGCGCGATCTTGTTGGGCACGGCGTTGGTCATCAAATTCATGAAGATCCTAACATTCCTAATTATGGGCGCGCCAACACTGGCCCGTGGCTTAGCGAAGGCATGACTATTGCAGTAGAGCCGATGGTAACCCTTGGAACAGATCATGTAACGGTTGCTGACGACAAATGGACTGTCAAAACAGCCGATGGTTCTTGGGCTGCACACTTCGAGCACACCATTCTTATCACCAAAGACGGCTACGAAATCCTCACCAAGGTTTAACCTCGCTTGCTATCACTGAAGCAAAAGCGTTATACTGTCTATTAAGATGAACGGTTCTAATCAAGAACATTTTATAGGCATAGACGTCGGCACCAGCACAGTTCGCTGTGTTGTTGGCATGTATGATCCAAACGGTGGTAATACGCCGTCTATTATTGGACATGGCCAATCCGCAAACCAGGGCATGCGCCGTGGCACTGTGGTTCATGTCGATGAAGTTGCCGAGGCTATATCCAAGGCCGTAACAGAGGCCGAACGCATATCTGGCGTGCCAATCAAGCAAGCTACAGTCAACGTCAATGGATCACATGTCGGTGGCATCAACTCCGAAGGCGTGATTGCTATTAGTGCCGCAAACCGCGAAATAACTCATGAAGATCGTTTGCGAGTCGAAGAAGCGGCTACTATCGTAAATATTCCACCGAACCGCGAAATCGTACAGTTTTTTGCAAAAAACTACACCGTAGACGGCCAAAAAAACATCAAAGATCCAATCGGAATGACAGGGGTAAGACTAGAGGTTGATGCTCACATTGTGACGGCTGCTAGCACCAATATGCGTAACCTCGACGCGTCACTCGAAAAGTCCGATATTTTGGTAAATCATCACACTGTATCTGGTTTGGCAGCTGCCGAAGCGGTCATGACTCGTCAGCAGCGTGAAGCTGGAACTGCTCTTATAGATATAGGCGCCGGCACTACCAATCTTATAGTTTTTGAAGACGGTGAAGTGCAGCATGTGGCTATTTTGCCCATCGGTGGACAGCATATCACCAACGACCTAGCGATTGGTCTCAAAACAGACATCGATATTGCCGAACAGGTCAAAATTCAGCACGCTAACTTAAGTGGTAAATCCAGCAAAAAAGACGCCATCGTCAAGATCAAAGAAAAAACCCATACTTTTGAGTATGAGTTGATCGAAATGGTAGTCGAATCTCGAGTCGAGGAGCTGCTAGAGTACGTGAATAAAGAGTTACAGAAGATTAAGCGAGCCAAAAAACTGCCTGGTGGCATAGTTATCACCGGAGGCACCTCCAAAATTAAGGGAATCGATGATTTGGCCAAAGAAAAATTGCAACTACCATCACGAATCGGCAAATTACAAAATATTGGCGGACTAATAGACACAGTCGAAGACCAGACATTTGTAACGGTCGTTGGATTGATGCTACTTGACATGCTTTTGCTGCCAGCATTGCCGCCCGTCAATGGCCGCAGTAGCGACAAGGTTAAAGCCGTTCTTGGCGGCATGTTAGACCGCTTCAAACACTAAATTTAGCGCTCGAACAACAAAATTATTTTCGCATCATACAACGCCCAAGCTTCGAGCAAATTATTAAGTACATAAAATTTAATCCACAATTTTGACATATCAAACCGTATAAATTTGTTGAACTTCTAAGGTGTATCAAGTATACTTCTAGGTAGTATTAATTAGATTCTTTGGGGGAAACAAAATGCCACAAGTAGTAGAGCCAGCAATCGAAACTTTCGCACAAATTAAGGTAATAGGAGTAGGTGGTGCCGGTGGTGCTGCCATCAATCGCATGGTTGAGGCGGGTATCGAAAACGTCGAGTTTATCGCTATCAATACCGATGCTCAGGCCCTCCATCATTCTAAAGCTCACAAAACTATTCACATTGGCAAAGACGCTACGCGTGGCTTGGGAGCGGGCGCCGATCCTTCAGTCGGCGAGACAGCTGCCGACGAATCACGAGAAGAAATTCGTAAAGCAATCGAAGGTGCCGACATGGTTTTTGTAACCATCGGTGCAGGTGGTGGCACAGGAAGTGGTGCTGGCCACATTGTTGCTGAGATTGCCCGAGAGCTAGACACCCTAGTTGTCGGTTTCGCCACTAAGCCATTTGCCTTTGAGGGTGAAAAGCGTCGCCGCAACGCTGACGAGGCTATAAACAAGCTACGTAAGGCTGTAGACACACTTATTATCATCCCTAACGACCGTCTACTTCAGACTATCGACCGCGAAACACCTCTTATGGAAGCTTTCAAGGTAGCAGACGACGTCTTAAGACAAGGCGTGCAGGGTATTTCTGATCTTATTACCGTACACGGTCTAATCAACCTCGACTTTGCTGACGTTAAGACTGTTATGAGTAACGCCGGCTCAGCACTTATGGGCATTGGCCGTTCCAATGGCGAAAACCGAGCTGTAATTGCTGCGCAACAGGCCATCGAATCACCGCTACTAGAGGTATCTATCGATGGTGCTCGAGGTATTCTATTTAACGTCATTGGTGGCAACGACCTAGCAATGCACGAAATCAACGCTGCTGCCGAAGCAATCACAGCTGCTGCCGATCCTGACGCTAACATCATCTTTGGTGCTACCATCAACCCAGAACTAGAAGGCGAAGTAATCATAACTGTCGTAGCAACCGGCTTCGACGATTCCTACTACACAAAAAGGGGAGAGGTAGTTGCTAGCGAAAGCCTAAAGAGCACACCGCTGACTGCCAACAAGAAAGACGAAAAGGCATTGTCGGAAATAGATATGGATCTAAATGACGAGCACGACGTAGCTGACTTTAGCAAAGAAACCGAACTACCAAATATTTGGTCTATGAGTGAAGATCATGACGAAGACGAGTCAGCTGAGTCCAAAGACAACGACAATGAATCAGACCACAACGATGACGGAACTGCGCTAAGCAGCGACCAAGAAGACGACCTCGAAAAGCCTTCATTCCTACGCCGACTTGGCAGGCGCAAGAAGCAAGAGAAGTCCGAAATAGACGACGAAGCGGACACCGATAAAGACTCCGAATAGTAGTGGCAGGGCGCCGCTCTCCAGTTTGAGCATTTTTTGAAACAGTTACAAAAACGTTCATTTTAATACAACGATAAAAACCTTGCAAAACACTACGGCTGGGGGTATATTGGTCTTACACACCACTATATATGGGAAATCCGTAAAATAGAGTGAGCACCTTAAACACCAAGATATACACTAAAAACAACAGGGAAATACAGTTTTGACATCATTATTTTGTATACAAAATTTGTTCAATAATCTAATTTCCAAGTAAATAAGTTTTTATAAAATAGGAGGCAGCATGAAATGCAACCAATGCCAAAGCGACGACATCAAAGTCATTGAATCTCGCGACGTGGCAGAGGGTCAAGCTATCCGCCGCCGCCGAATGTGCACCAATTGTGGTTATCGCTTTACGACATACGAAAGGCTCGAACGCCCACAATTGATCATCGTTAAAAACGATGGTACGCGCCAACTATTTAGTCGAGACAAGCTTTTGGCTGGACTATATAGAGCCTCAGAAAAAACTGCAATCACTAGCCTAGAGTTAGAAAAGGTTGTAGATACGATTGAGCAGGAGCTGTACGCGCAAGGCGAACAAGAAGTACGATCAACTCGTATTGGCGAATTAGTTATGGATCAGCTAGCTACGCTCAATGAAGTCGCCTATGTGCGTTTTGCAAGTGTTTACCGACGCTTCAAAGACATCGCCAGTTTCGAAAAAGAGCTTTCGCTTGTTCGAGAAGGCAAGCACATACCTTCGGTAGTCAAAGATTAGAGCTTTGATAGGTTCCCTCCGGTTCCAAATTACTTTGAAATCGCAGAGAGCCCGCAACTAGACCCTTGTCATCTGATAGAGAGAGTTAGATGAACAACAACGGTCGAGCGAACTCTAAACAAAAACTATAAAAACCAATAAATATAATGGTAAAAAGGCAAGTCTAAGCTAGATCAACACTAGCTACGGCTGAGCCTAAAAACCGCTAAGAAGTGAGGGTACAAAAAATGGCACAAACAACTAGCCTAGGGGTACAAAGGCTTTTCACCCCTAAAAAAAGCAAAGCTTACGATCAACTTAAATGGGTCAAACGCGATTCTATTCTTAAGAATCCTATGAGCGACACACCTGTCTTTGAACAGCGTGGTGTTGAGTTTCCCGAAGACTGGTCTTTGAACTCTATTAATATAGTTGCCCAAAAATATTTTAGCGGCACACCCGGTAGCAGCGACCGCGAAAGTTCACTAAAACATCTTATTGACCGCGTAGCCGACACAGTTGCTCGCCATGGTCTACAAGAAGGTTACTTCGAGAGCGACACCGAAGCCGATGATTACCGCGAAGAGCTAAAGTACGTGCTAGCTACTCAAAGAGCTTCATTTAACAGCCCAGTGTGGTTCAACATTGGTGTTCCAGAGCGTGCTCAGCAAGCCAGCGCTTGCTTTATATTAGGTATCGAAGACACAATGCCAGCTATCTTGAATTGGTATGTCGACGAAGGCATGATCTTCAAGGGCGGTAGCGGTTCAGGAATCAACATCAGCCCGATTCGTTCTAGTGTTGAAACACTTGGCAAAAGTGCCGGCACTGCTAGTGGTCCATTGAGCTTCATGCGTGGTGCTGATGCTTCAGCCGGTGCCATCAAGAGCGGTGGCAAGACACGTCGCGCTGCAAAAATGGTCATCCTAAATGCTGATCACCCAGATATAGAAGAATTTATTTGGAGCAAAACCATAGAAGAGCGCAAAGCGCGCGATCTTCAAGCTTTAGGCTGGGACATGAGCCTAGACGGTAAAGATTCATTCAGTATCCAGTACCAGAACGCTAACATTTCAGTCCGTGTAACAGATGAGTTTATGCAGGCCGTAGAAGACGATGCAGACTGGGATTTACGAGCTGTAAAAACCGGCAAGAGCGTCAAAAAAATCCGAGCTCGTGATTTGTATAGGCAATTTGCCGAAGCAGCTTGGGAATGCGCCGATCCAGGAATGCAGTTTGATACTGTCATCAACAAATGGCACACTACGCCAAATGCTGGACGCATCAACGGATCTAATCCTTGCAGCGAATACATGCACTTAGACAACTCAGCTTGTAACCTAGCTAGTCTTAATTTGCTGAAATTCCTAAAAGACGACAATACATTCGATATTCAGGCTTTCATACACACAACCGAGCTAATGTTTACAGCTCAAGAAATTTTGGTCGGCTACAGCGACTACCCAACTGAGCCAATCACCAAGAACGCCAAAGCTTACCGCGAACTAGGTATCGGCTACGCCAACCTAGGCGCACTACTTATGGCGCTTGGCTTACCATATGATTCAGACGAAGGTCGAGCAATTGCTGCAGCGATAACTGCTCTATTAACAGGACAGTCATACGCTACAAGTGCAAAAATTGCTCGCCGCGTTGGACCATTTGCCGGATATGCAAAAGACCGTGAAGGAATGCTCAAAGTATTGCGCATGCACCGCGAAGAAGTTTCCAAGATTGATGCCAGCCTTGTACCAGAAGAACTACTCAATGCTGCTGCCGCATCTTGGGACGCTGCAGTTGAATTAGGTGAACTTTACGGAGTACGAAACTCTCAAGCCAGCGTCTTGGCACCAACCGGTACCATTGGCTTAATGATGGACTGTGATACTACCGGTATCGAACCAGACCTCGGACTTGTAAAGGTCAAAAAACTTGTTGGCGGCGGCACCATGAGCATCGTCAACCAGACAGTACCAAGGGCTTTGAAGATCTTGGGTTACACCAAGTCTCAGATCGACGATATCATCAACTACATAGATGTAGAGAAGACTATCATCGGTGCTCCAAACCTCAAGCCAGAGCACAAAGCAGTATTTGCTTGCTCAATGGGCGACAATTCAATTCACTACACCGGTCACGTTCGCATGATGGCAGCTGTCCAACCATTCTTAAGTGGCGCAATCAGCAAAACTGTCAACATGCCAGAATCAGCAACCGTCGACGACATCGAGCAAATTCACATCGATGCCTGGAA
>JBAXMV010000035.1:0-6056 GCA_037134095.1 bacterium
ACCAGCAAACCGAATACAAGGAAGATGGTAGCCCCGTAACGGTTGCTGATAAAAAGATTAATTCGATGGTAATTGATGAATTAACTTTCAAATTTCCTGAATACGGAGTTGTCGGCGAAGAAGAAAGTACCACCGGTTATGGCATGGGCACAAAATGGTTTTGTGATCCAATTGATGGAACAATTGCATACACCTGGGGTGTTCCTACGTCGATGTTCTCTCTAGGTTTGGTTGTAGACGGCGAACCGCAAATGGGCGTAGCTTACGACCCCTACTTGGACCGTATGTATACAGCTGTTCGAGGCGAAGGTAGTTTCTGTAACGGCGAAGAAATCAAAGTTTCAGAACTATCACTAGACAAAGGCATCGTGGCTACAACAGCCGACAGCAAACGAATCAGCAAAGGCGTGCCCTACATACAAGCATTGGCAGAAACTAGCACTCACTTAGCTACATTCAGTGGTGCCGTATATAAATCTACCCAGGTGGCTAAAGGCCGATTTGTAGGTTATATAGAAGAAATGGTCAATGGTCATGACATGGCCGCAGTTGAATTGATTGTAGAAGAAGCCGGCGGCAAGGTAACTGGCTTAGACGGCCAAAAGCTAAATTACACCAAACCTTTCAAAGGTGCAGTAGTTTCAAACGGCAAAGTGCACCAAGAATTACTTGATTTGCTAGGACACAGTAATTAGCCACTCACTCAAGAAATTTTACAATAATACCTTTTGTGATGATAAAGGTAATTTGACGCTAATTCAGTGGCCCAATCTACCACTTTGGATATGGATATTCACTACTTTAATCGGACAATACATTGGTAACACCCAAATACACAAATACGTTTCATTAATTGGCTCGTTATCTCTTCTTTATTGGGCTTTCTTAGAGATTTTTTACGGTGTAAATTATTTTCGTAAGTTTCTAGGAATTGTAATTGCAACTATGTCTATTTTGAACATCTTGAATTTACACTAAAGAATATTTAATTGCTTATGTCCGACCGTTGTTCTATCATTTAAATATAAATAAATGAGGGGTGCTATATGAGCGCAAAATCGACCAATGCAAAAAACAAAACTAAATTAAAAAAAATTCCTAAAGAGTGGCCTGGAGCTTACGGCTTATATAAGTACTCTAAGCAAGCAGTCCAACCTAACGTCTGGAATATAGTCGGACTTTATGTAGTTGCAGTTCTTTTGAACATGGTATTTAGAAACTTGAAAAATATAGGCGGCGTACTACAAACTCTAATTGCTGCATATTATGGAGCCGCGTTGGTTTTCATTTGGCTAGCCGGCACACAAGGCAAGGTTAAAACAGTTCAAGATTCTCTGAAAGACACATACCCTGTATTTATTAAGTACCTTGTCTTGCAAATACTAGTAGGACTGTTGATAGGAGCCTCATTGCTACTGCTAATTATTCCTTTCTTCTTTGTGTATCCTAGGCTTGCACTTGCTCAGTACTACCTGATTGATAAAAAAATGGGTATTATGGATGCTATCAATGCTAGCTGGAATAACACCAAAGGTTACTCAGTAAAAGTTTGGACCGTAACGCTTGCGGCAATATCAATGGCTCTATTGGCTCTAACTATAATCGGCATACCTTTTGCTATCTACTTCCTGGTTATGTACTCAGCAGCTATGGCTGTTCTTTACAAGCACATTGAAGCTAAAAGCTAGTTCGCAATTTTTTAACTGAGCTCTATCTGTTAGAATAGAGGGTGTTATCGCGCACCCGTAGCTCAGCGGATTAGAGTACTTGGCTTCGAACCAAGGGGTCGCAGGTTCGAATCCTGCCGGGTGCACCATTAATTTATGGAATCACAAGAATCTACAAGAACCTCTATATTTAGACTGCGCCTGGGCGTAGTCTTTATATTTATGTGGTGGCTACCGTTCTGGATCGTAACTCCTGCTATATCCGATATGCTTGGTCTGACGCCCGATAGCAAACATAGCCTGCTTATAAAAGTAGTAATTGTTCAGACTGTTTTAGGTATCACTGGTGCAGCCATTGCTGGACGCGAAGTTTTTGGTATTATCAAACACACTTCTTTCAAGAAGGTTCCAAAAACAGTATATGTAGCCTTGAGATACGGCGAACTAAAGGATTAGATAATCAACTAAAGATGTTATTCAGCGTTTTTATTTAGGCCTTGAACGAGTTCTTGCATTTGGCTCTCGCTAAGATTCATAGCCTTTACTACACCTAGCACTGCATCTACTGAAGTAGCTTCTGGGGCTTTTTCGGCCTGATTTTCTGTGCTTTGACTATTATCAAAGGACATTGGTGCTTCGGGTGCTGGAGTTGAATTTTCTGCTGGTTCTGCGCTAGCCTCTGGAGCTGCTGGAGTTTCAGGAGCTGCATTATTATCGCTAGGTGCTCCGAATGAGTTTGATAGGTCTATTCTGTCGCCAGAAGTATCCTGCGGGGCTGGCGTGCTGTCATTATTTGCTTCACTGGTTGGCGCACTAAATGAATCCATAAGATCAATTTTCTTTTCTGCATCAGCTTCTGTAGATCCGGATGAGTTTAGATCACTTTCTGGAATAGTGATTTTGTTAGGATCTTCTGAGGCTGGCATTTCGCTACTGGCAGCTTCTGTTGCTGTTGGCTGATTATTTTCTGGTGTCCAGGGAGCAGTCTGTTCTGGTTCCGGTGATCCGTATTGTGGAGTTTCTGGAGCAGGGTTTTGAGTTATCATATCTTCAGGCATTTTTAATTTCCTTTTTTGTTTTTTGATTATTTATGTTTTAACTGTATTAATTTTTGCAAAAAAAAGCAATAGCTTTATTATTTCTCATTTAGCCAGGCTACTGCTGATTCTCGGTCTTTAAATATTTTGGTGTTTTCGGCTTTGCCCATAGCTAGAATAATTGCTTTTGTGACCTCTGTAAGCAAGGTTTTTGCTCCAAATATTGCTACTTTATCGTAGTTAAGGGCTTCTAGTATCTGCATGGCAGCCCGGTTGGTATCTGGTGTGAAGTTTTTCTGATTGGTTACGTCTATAAGTCCCAGGCGGGGTTTTCCCTCTTTTTGTAGCTTAGTCAGTAAATCTTGTGCGTCCGTCGTAAGATTGTCGAAAGTCATAAATGTCTGTTCGCCCTCTATGACTGCTTCAACAATACTGTCCTGATTTAAGAATATGCGGTTTGACATAGCCAAATAATATCACATAAATTTACTGACTTACAAAAATCGCTCTTTTGAACGGAGTTTTAAGATGCTGGAGACTGCTCTTTGAGCCAGGCTATTGCCGATTCGCGGTCTTTAAATATCTTAGTAGTTTCTGTTCTACCCATTGCTAGGATGATAGCTTTGACCACATCTGTCAGGAAGGTATTCGCTCCAAACAATGCGACCTTTTCGTAAGTCAAGGATTCTAGAGTTTTCATGGCGGCTTTATTTGTGTCAGTAGTGTAATTTGACTGTTTGGTTAGATCAATTAGTCCGAGCCGTGGCTTGTTTTCACTTTGTAACTGACTAAGCATGTCTACAGCATCGTAGCGCATAGAGTCTATTGTCGTATAACTCTGTTCGCCGTCCATTATTACTTCTACGTAGCCGTCGGGGTTGAGGGATATTTTGTTTGCCATTTGTAACCAATGATATCACAAACTATGACTGTTTTGGTGGAGCTAGATTTTCAGATTGTCTAACTACAGACGATGAATCCAGGGGCAATGATGCGTAAAATGTAGAGCCCTGCCCAGCAACACTTTTAACCCAGATTTTTCCACCAAGACCTTCTACAATTCGCTTAGATATATTTAGCCCTAGCCCTAGTCCTGGGAATGTTCCAGTTACTTCAGAGGATCGGAAGAATTTTTCGAATACATGCTTCTGATCTTCTTCTGATATGCCGACACCGAAATCTTGAATTTCAAGTATGATTTGGCCGTCCTGGAATTTAGTTCTTATGTCGATATGATCAGCATCAGGCGAATATTTACCGGCGTTACGGATCAGGTTGTTTACTACCTGACCTAGCCTGTCGGGGTCGCTATTTATTGTCTGGCCTGTTGATCCGCTAAGATTAAGTTTATGCTTGAAGCTGAAAGTTGCTTCGCTTACCTCTTCGCTCAAGAAAGAATCAAAATCAAAATTACGGATATTGAAGCTGATGTCGGCCTTGCCCGTACTGGCGGATCTTAGGTCGTTAAGTAGCATATTGATCTTGACGGTTTGATGTTCTAGCCTGTGCACTTGCTTTGTAATTGCTGCTTCATCATCTCGTTTTTTGGTTATTAGAAATTCTAGATATTCAGAGAACATTTTTACGTTATTAACTGGTCCGTTAAGCTCATGCGCAGCAACAGCTAAAAATGATGCTTTTTCTTTATTAAGTTTTTCAAGTTCATTTTTTCTAAACTCGGCATCTGCTAGTACTATTTTTTGATCAAAGAAATCTTTTACGGTTTGCGCTAGATTGCCGAACTCGGTGTTGGTTTTGCGTAATTTTTCTAAGGTGATCGGATCTTTATTGGCAATGGCTGATGATATTTGCTTGATTGGTCTCAGCACGAACCAATATATAGACAGGATTATCAGTGCCGCCAGCAATACAAATATGCCTCCAAGTAATTGCATCTGTTGCTGATACTGTGTCTTGAGCTCATTAACTAGGGCCACTTGAGATGATGAACTCAGCGATGCGACTTTAGATCCGTCCCAGTCAGTCAACGGCGTGGCAAAGGCTACAGTGTCGCCACTAATTTTGTTGGCCACTGCAAAGTTTGCGTCTTTTAGTGTTGTAGTGGATTGAGAAAACGCAGAAATTTTATTGACGTAGTCTTTTTGCAATAAACGCCCTATTATCCAGTAGCCCTTGGGTTCGGTGTTGTGTTCGGGGTCGGAGCTAGGAACTATGGTTTTAGCTCGCACCTCTAATACTCCTAAGTTGGTGTCTTCATAAAAGTGCAATTCTTTATTGGCCTTTAGCTGTTTGAAAAAATCAGCAGGCAATTTATTGGTCTTCAAATTTTGGGCAGTATTTACACTTCTTGCACTAACCAGGCTGCCGTCTGGCCTATAAACTGCGTAGGTATCTACTCCAAAAGTATCCAAGCCGGTGTCGAGGTTCTGTTGGGCAAAAACTGGGTCAGCCGTTTGGATATACTTAACCATGTCATCCCAAAACGAGTAATCATCAGAAAGCTGTTTGAGCGAAGCCCCTTCTAGAGTGACGATATTATCGAAATATTTTTGCCTCTGCTTGAGCTCACTAGTTAATAATTTTTGTGATCTTTGGTATTCGAAATTTCGCTGAATTAATAAAAAACCAGAGCCAGCCAAAAAGAAGGCTAGCAGCAAAAAAAAGAATCTCAACTGCAGTTTCATCTTGCTTATGTTTATACTCTAAAAACGGCAATATCACAAGTGTTATAGTACTTGTTTTGCTAGCAATATTTTACTTAGAGTGGTTTTCTTTGGATGGCTTACGACGAGTTTGGTCTGGGAGCCTATTGTGGTTACCGAGATATCTAGCTTTGATTAATGCTTTTTGCAAAGTGTTTAATACTTCTTGCGCCTGGTCGAAGCTCATGCCTACTTTTGCTACTGTTGAAGCCTGGGTTGGGTTTTGCATCTGAGTGAAATTCATTGTTACACCGGCATTGTTCGTTACAACTTCGATACCATCGCTATACATGGTGCGGTTATCGTTGGCGAGCAACATCACCATTGTTTTAGGGGTGTTATTGTCGTTGTCTAGTTTTATTTGATCGGGTAAATCAGTGTCATAATCAGCTAGTTCCCACAGCTGAACCGCCTCGCGGTCTTTAACATTGAAATGGCTTATAAGTAGAAGTAGTATCTCTTCATCAGGTCGCTCTTTGCCGGCTTCGATATCAGACAATACCTTTTCGTCAATCTCTACTGCTCCCGATACTTCGGCTAAGCTTTGATGTGATTGCTCGCGGACATACTTGAGATGACTGCCAAGGCTTAGGTATGGGGCTTTTTCTTTGCTCATTTACTTATATTCTATAGCCGTGATGATTAGCGTGCAAGCTTAAGCAAAGCTTTTTTTGTTTGCTATATAATGT
>JBAXMV010000036.1:0-5790 GCA_037134095.1 bacterium
GGGCAGAACAGCACGACCAGCCCTATAAACAGGAGTTACTAAACGACCTTAAGCGCGCTGGCACCACTGTAGCTAAAGACTTAAACAAAGAAGAAATGGGCACAATCGCCGCAGGCGATGCTCAGGTAGATACGGTTAGCTTCTACGATAACGCTGACTTTAGGGATTTGTGTCGTGGTCCGCACGTCGAATCAACAGGTAAAGTCGGCGCTTTCAAACTGATGCGCGTGGCCGGTGCTTATTGGCGTGGCAAAGAGGGCAATCCTAAGATGCAACGGCTCTATGGAGTGGCTTTTGATGATGCCGACAAACTTAAGCAGCACATGATTATGCTAGAGGAAGCCAAAAAGCGTGATCACCGCAAGATTGGCCAAGAAATGGATCTTTTCCTGTTCTCTGACATGGTTGGATCGGGGCTGCCACTATTTACCCCTAAGGGCACAGTTATCAGGGAAGCACTTGCTAATTACGCCAATGAATTACGCGAACGCTACGGATTTGAAAAAGTTTGGACCCCGCACATGACCAAAAAAGCCCTCTACGAGGCTTCTGGCCACTGGGATAAATTCGGTGATGAGCTGTTTTTGGTGAAAAGCCAAGAAACCAGTGACGAGCTGGTGCTCAAACCAATGAACTGCCCACATCACACCCGAATCTACGCTTTCCAGCCTAAGTCATACCGCGATTTACCGATTCGCTACCTAGAAACAACCACCGATTATCGTGATGAAAAAACCGGTGAACTGGGCGGACTCAACAGAGTACGAGCCCTGACTCAAGACGATAGCCATGTATTTTGCCGCCAAGATCAAATCGAAGCTGAAATCAACAATTTACTAGAGGCCGCCAACGAACTTTACCTAACCGTCGGCATGAAGCTAAGAGTAAGACTCAGCTACCGCGATGACTCCGATGCATACTTGGGCACTAAAGAGCTTTGGCTGAGCGCTCAGGAGCAGCTTAAAAAGGCCGTTATAGCCAACAACCTGGAATATTTCGAACAAGAGGGTGAAGCAGCCTTCTACGGCCCCAAAATCGATTTCATGGCCACTGATGCCATCGGCCGCGAGCACCAAGTTGCCACAGTGCAGCTAGATTTTGTCCAGCCTGAGCGATTCAACCTGGAATACACAGCCGAAGACGGTGCCAAGCATCACCCTGTAATGATCCACTGCGCGCTACTTGGCTCAATAGAGCGCTTCATGTCTGTATATATTGAACATACGGCTGGTAAGTTCCCTATCTGGTTGGCCCCCGAACAGGTCCGGGCCATCACTGTTAATCAAGAAGAGGCGACTACTACTTTTGCTGCCAATGCACTTGCCGAAGCTAAGAAGCTGGGCGTTCGCATGACAGTAGATAATTCCAACGAATCTGTAGGCAAGAAAATCCGAGCATCGGAGATGGCTAAGGTGCCATACGTGATTGTTATAGGTGAGAAAGAAATTGCTAGCAAAGACGTAGTACCACGTATTCGTAAAGACATCGCTGTTATGGAAGTAGCTTTCGCCGTAGGTTTAGACCAGTTCCTCAAAACTGTTGCCAACGAAACCAAAGCGCGAGTTCAAAAAACTTCTTTGTAATGCCAAGATCCAAGATTCAAGCACCTAAAATTCTAGTTATTGTTGGCGAAACTGCCAGCGGTAAATCGGCTTTGGCGACGAGTCTAGCTCAGCAATTCGACGGGGAATTGATTTGCGCCGATAGCTCAACAATCAGGACGGGCCTAGATATCGGCTCAGCTAAACCTTCGCTCGAAGATCAAAAAACAGTCAAACACCACCTCTTAGATGTTGCTGCCCCAGATGACAGCTTTTCGGCAGCTAAATTCAAAGAGCTGGCCAACGAAGCCATTACAGATATCGCCAAGAGGGGTAAATTGCCAATTATGGTCGGCGGCAGTGGCCTATATGTAGACTCCGTTCTGTATGATTATGAATTCTTGCCAGCTTCGGACCCCAAAGAACGGGAACTGCTTTGTAAACTCAGCATCAAAGACTTGCTATCGGTAGCGCGTGGTCGAAAGCTCGATGTGTCTGATATAGATACGGCCAACAAAGTCCGCCTGGTCAGGTTCATCCAGACCAACGGTAAAGTGCCAGAGCGCAAACCGCTGCGAGACAATACCCTAATTCTTGGATTGCAGCCCGACCGACAGCAATTAGGCGAGCAAATCCAGGAGCGTGTAGAGCAAATGATCGAAAACGGTTTGGAGCAGGAAGTCGAGCAACTCGCCAGCAAGTATGGTTGGCAAAGTGAAGGGCTCAAAGCCGTCGGTTACCGCGAATGGCGAGATTACTTTTTGGACAAAAAAAGTCTAGACCGAACCCGGGCTGAGATAATAAAAGACACCAAAAACCTGAGCAAAAAGCAGCGCACTTGGTTTAAGCGAAACAAAAGTATTCAGTGGATAGCCACCCCTGTTAATCAGCAAGAAGCAGTAGACTTAGTTACAACATTCATCAACGAATAAAGTGGCAATTGAACCATTATTTGGTACAATAAAAACATGGTTGAGCAACTCTTTGGGTCAAAAACGCGCGTTAAGCTTTTACAGCTGTTTTATAGTAATCCAAATCGCTCATATTACGTTCGCGAAATTACTCGCAAAATAGACGAGCAGATAAATTCTGTGCGCAGGGAACTCAGCAACTTATTAAGTATTGGTATTATCACTTCCGACAACACCAACAACAAACTTTATTATGAAGTAAACCAAAAGTTCGAGCATTACGAACCATTGCAGCAAATATTTGGCGGCGGCGTTAAGGTAAAACCCAAAAAAGCCGGCGCAACCGACAAGACCGAAACAGCCGTCAATGATCCTTCTGAGCTGAAAAGCATAGGCCATGTAGAGCTGGCTGTTTACACCGGTCAATTTACGCGCGACGAGAGCGCTGGAATCGATTTCCTAGTAGTTGGCGACGTCAATCTTAACGCTTTGCAAAAATACGTCGATGAACTAGAGGCCAAAGAGAACAAATCACTCCGCTACACCACAATGAGCTTATCCAGCTTCAAGTACCGCAAACAGATCAACGACAGGTTCATTACGGCATTACTAAAAGCTAAAAAACAGGTTTTGATAGACACTCACAACCTTATAACAGATAAATAACAAAGGGGAATAAATGGATCTGCAATTTTTCGGAGCTAACTGCGTAGGAATAACTCTAAAAGGGGCGCGCATAATTATTGACGACAACCTAGTGGAGCTAGGCGCCAAAAGTGTTATAAAGCCCGATGATGTAGCTCTCTACACCGGTAAAACCGAACAGCAAAGCAAAGCGCGTTTAACTTTCGATAGCGCTGGCGAGTACGAAGTTTCTGGTATATCTGTAATTGGTATTCCAGCCAGGGCACACATGGACGAAGCCAAAACTCTAAATGCCACAATGTTCAAGATTGTAACCGGCGATCTAACAATTTTGGTGACTGGCCACGTATATCCCGAGCTAAACGAAAACCAACTAGAAGCAATCGGCATGGTAGACGTGCTAATTATCCCTGTTGGCGGCAATGGATACACCCTTGATCCGGCTGGAGCTCTAAAGCTCATCAAAGACATCGAACCAAAGATGATTGTCCCAACTCATTACAGCGACAAGGCCCTAAAATTCCCAATGCCACAGCAAGAATTAGCCAATGCCCTCAAAGAGCTTGGCATGGAACCCAAAGACAAGGTCAGCAAGCTCAAACTCAAGCACGCCGATATTGATGAGGTGATGCACCTGATTGTGCTCGAAAAGTCTTAAACAGTATTTGATTAATAAAAAACTCGGCTGCTAATTAAAGAGCCGAGTTTTTTGATGCCAAAAGAATATTATTTTTTGGCTTCTACAGGAGTAAGCAGACCCTTTTTCTTGAGGGTGCGAATAGCTTGAGTAGAAAGCTTCATGGTAACTTTTTTGCCGTCGACCATAAGGGTCTTTTTCTGCAAATTAGGCTTCCAGACCTTCTTGGTGTGGCGCTGAGAAAAGCTGACATTGCTGCCGTATTGCTTGCCTTTGCCGGTTAGTTCACATTTCTGCATGATTTTTCCTTAATAATTAATCAAAGTTTCAAGGTGTTATTGTATCTTAAATGGGCTTCGAAGTCAACGCGTGTATAATTATAACTAAATGATTGGCAACTTTTCTATTACCTACATAATTATTGTTATTGGCTGCATACTGGTATCGCTAGTCGTGCATGAATTTATGCATGCTTACGCTGGATATATGCTGGGTGACAGAACTGCTCATGAGCAGGGAAGGCTTACGCTGAATCCGCTCGCTCATATCGATCCTGTCATGACAATTGGATTACCAGTAGCAACTCTGCTCCTGTTTGGCGCTCCCATTTTGGCTGCCAAGCCAGTGCCATTTGACCCCCGTAATGTTAGATACGACGAGTTCGGTGCGGCCATGATTGCCGCCGCCGGACCTCTGACAAATCTAGTTTTAGCCTTTGCGGCAGCCATGCTCGCCAGGGTTATGCACATTTCGGTCACAGGCGGCTCTACAGTCTTGGGAATCTTCATAATTATCAATGTAGCCATATTTGTATTTAACATGATTCCTATACCACCTCTAGATGGCTCACGGGTGCTATATGCTTTTGCACCAGAACCTTTGCAGCGTTTTATGCAGCAAATTGAGCCTTATGGATTTTTTATCATCATTGCTCTCGTATTGACCGCCGGAATGGGTGGATTATTGATGAGTATCAACAACTACATCTTGAATTTCCTTGTATAATGAGTGTGTCCGGGTAGAGTTTAACTCGTCGCTTTAGAGCCAAATGTTTATCTGAATAATAACATTTAGGGAATCCAATATTTTTGTTGACCGTGGTCAACAAGTGAGGCCTCCCACCTAGCTTTTTAGCCAGGTAGCAACAGTTCTAGGGCCCCGGACATTATGATTTACGGGATGTGGCGCAGTTGGTAGCGCGTACGGCTGGGGGCCGTGAGGTCGCAGGTTCAAGTCCTGTCACCCTGACCAAGATTTGTTATTATCTTACTTTACATTGTTAGTTTAGCGATTTATGCTAGATGGTATGGGGGCAATAATCAAACTAACAGTTCTAGCGGGTGTCTTAGGTGCCTATATGTTCTATCTATCTAGTATGCAGAATACAATAAATTCACAGCTAAATAGTATTTCAAGTATCTATTCCCACGCAGAACAGTTAGCTACCGAAAACCCTAATACCAACAGATGACAGATTCAATTTTTACAAAAATAGCTAAAGGGCAGGCCGAAGGTGAAATTCTATACCGTGACGAGACCTGTTTTATAATGCTGACTATTGCGCCACACGCCGAAGGTCACTGTATGGTAATTCCTCTAGAGCAGGTGGATAACTGGGAGGAGCTTGATCATGGGACCTATATCCACTGCTTGGATATTGCAAAGAAGATGGCCAAGCTGCTCAAGTCTATTTATAACGCTCCTAAGATAGGGCTATCTATCGTAGGCTTCCAGGTGCCCCATACTCATATTCACTTAATTCCAATCAGAAAAGAATCAGATATAGACCACACTAATGCTGTTAGAAAAGACCTAACAGAGCTTAGGCCGGTGGCAGATAAATTAAGAAGTGCCATATTGGCCCAGGGAGGATTTTAAAAATAATGTTATTTATAGTTATATTGCTGTCACTGGTACAAAGCGTTACCGAGTTTTTGCCAATCAGTTCATCTGCCCATTTAATGTTGGTGCCCTGGCTATTCCAATTTAACGACCCTGGGCTTGCCTTTGATGCTGCAATCCATGTTGGTACAGCCCTAGCCTTACTGGTCTATTT
>JBAXMV010000037.1:0-5766 GCA_037134095.1 bacterium
GGTTATAATAGAGGCATGATTCGTGCCTTCATCTTTGATTGTTTTGGAGTTCTTACAACTGATGGTTGGCTGCCTTTCAAGGAGCAGCACTTCGGTCACGACCAAGAACTCGTACAAGAAGCTACCAGTTTAAACAAAATGGCTGATGCCGGATTATTGAGCTATTCCGACTTTGTTAACAAAATTTCTAAACTATCTGGCAAAGGCGAACAGCATGTCCGCAGCAATATCGAATCCAATGTTGCCAATCAAGAACTGTTTGATTTTATAAGTACCTTGAAGCCAAAGTACAAAATTGGCATGCTCAGCAATGCTGGATCAAATTGGCTGGATAAATTATTTACACCAGAACAATGATGGCTATTTGACGAGCAGGGTCTGTCTTATCAAACAGGGCATCTCAAGCCTAGCGCTGACGCCTATCACCATATAGCCAGTAGCTTGAATGTAGAGCCTAGTGAATGTGTGTTCATAGATGATATTGAGTCCTACTGTGACGCCGCTCGCGACGTTGGCATGAAAGCCGTATGGTACCAAAATTTTGCTCAAACAAAATCAGACATCGAAAAAATACTAGCCAATTCTAAAGATTAACTTCTTGTCGAGCTGACAGCGTCGTTTAATCTCTGGGCCACGTAGTCGCAGAGAGCTCACAAGTCCTGCTCCTGGCACTGTCCCAATAATGTCATTAGACCTTACCTGCACAGAAGCATCAACCTTATATTCATCAGCAATATATTTTTTGACACTAGCAATTTCAGCGGGTTCATCAAAATTTCGGTCACCTAAAATACTAAATAAAGAATCCATTCTCTCTATTATACTTGTTACAATTAATTAATGCCCGAATTACCAGAGGTTGAAACAGTCCGAGCCGGACTCAGTAAGTTATTAGTCGGTAAAACTATTACCGAGATTAATTTTGATTGGGCAAAATCCTTCCCCAACGCACCGAGTGACGTTGATAATTTTGCGTTACACGCCAAAGTTACTCAGGTAAGACGCCGAGCTAAAGTGCTGATGATTGATCTGTCGACTGACTATAGTTTTGTGATTCACCTCAAAATGACAGGGCAGCTGGTATTTCGTAGCGCAAATAAAAACTTTGGTGCGGGACATCCAAATAATTCACTGGTCGGATCATTACCAGATAAATCTACTAGAGTTATTATCGAATTTTCAGATTCATCCACGCTATTTTTTAATGATCAGCGTAAGTTTGGTTGGGTGAAGCTTATGCCGACTACGCAGATTGTGGAGCTCGATTTTTTCAAGCGGGTAGGGCCCGAACCTTTAACCAAAGAATTTACCAGCAAATTGTTCCGACAGCGGGCTATGCGTCGCAAGAACAGTAATATAAAATCCGTCCTGCTCGATCAGAGCGTATTAGCAGGAGTTGGCAATATCTATGCCGATGAATCACTATGGGGAGCCAAGATCCATCCGTCCACGCCCGTAATAGATATATCAACCCGAAAGCTAAATGTACTGCGGGATGAAATAGTTTACGTGCTCCAACTTTCAATAGACAAAGGTGGTTCTACAGATAAAAACTACGTTGACGCCGAAGGTAAAAAGGGCAGCTATATGAGCTTTTCCAGAGTGTTTAGGCGCGAGGGTTTGCCATGCCCGCGCTGCGGTAGGATTATTATAAAAACTCGAGTAGCTGGCCGCGGCACTCATTATTGCCCTGGTTGTCAAAAAACCACCAAAAAATAATTAATTAAATTAAGCCCCAGGGCATTGGTACAATATACATATGATAATTACCCTGAGTGGAGAAAATAGTTTTTTACTGCAAAAATCGCTAACCGAAATGGTTGATGATTTTGAGAATAAACACAGTGACCTGGCAATAGAGCGTATTGACGGCCAGGAGGCAGACTATCAGACAATCATAGAGTCCAGCACCAGCCTGCCGTTTTTAGTTAATGAAAAAATGGTTGTGTTGCGCAACCCTGCAGCTAATAAGCAGTTCTTAGATAACTTCGAAGATTTAATGAAACAGATTCCAGACACAACTAAGCTGGTTATTGTTGAGCCCAAGCTAGACAAAAGACTGAGCTATTATAAGTTTCTGCAAAAAAATACAGACTTCTTAACTTTTAATGAAGTCGAATCCAATAATCTTCCAAGTTGGTCTGCAGAATATGCCAAAAAACAAAACGGAGTACTTAGCACTGCTGATGCCAGGTACTTAATAGACAGAATTGGTTCAAACCAAATGCAGCTGGCTAACGAGATTGATAAATTAACCCTATATGACCCGAACATAACTCGCAAAACGATTGATTTACTGACCGAGGAATCACCGCAGAGCACCATTTTTAATCTGTTAGAGGCTGCTTTTTCGGGCAATACCAAACAAGCAATTGCATATTATGAAGACCAACGAGCGCAGAAAGTAGAGCCACAGCAAATACTGGCTATGATTGCCTGGCAATTACATATTTTGGCTGTAGTGAAGGTGGCTGGCAATCGAAGTGATACTGAAATTGCCAAGCAGGCCAAACTAAATCCTTACGTTGTTTCTAAGGCAAGAAAAATAGTTAATAAATTAAGTAAAAAAGAGATTCAAGAATTAATTAATGAACTTTTAATAATTGACATTAAATCAAAGTCTTCAAGGCTGAATATAGATCTAGCCTTACAGAATTATTTAATTAAATTGTAGTAGGTAGTTATTTTTTTGCGGTAGATTTTTTGGCAGCTGGTTTCTTGGCAGCAGCTTTTGGCTTAGCAGGGGCAGCTTTTTTGGCAGCAGCAGGTTTTACGCCGGCAGCTTTAGCTTTTTTGGCAGCTTGGCTTTTTAGGCGACTAGCTTTGTTCTTGTGAATAACGCCTTTTTTGACGGCTTTATCTAAATTGCTTTGAGCGGCGCTTTGACTTTTAGCTGTTGGGCTAGAAGTGAATGACTTTAAAGCAGTCCTTAGGGATCGCTTAGTTTTGCTGTTTCTAATTGCAGCTTTTCGAGCTGTACGAACGCGCTTTTTAGCAGATTTGATTATTGGCATGAAATTCCTTTGATTATTTACGTTAGAGTAATAAAGTTTCTAGATAGACTATAACAGATACGGAACGACTTTGCAACAGGCTAAAAGAGATATAACCTACGATTGTTTCGGCACCCCAGTTAGGCATCAATAAAAAGTATTGGACAAGCACTAGCTTTTATGGTAGTCTGAAAACTGATACATTTATCTAAAACAAAAATCGGATCAAAGAAGAATGGATGACTCCAAAAACCAATTAGTCAACAAGCTAAAAGAGTCTAATAATGTATTGGTTACGGTTAGCCGCAACCCATCACTTGACCAATTGTCTTCCTTGCTGGGTCTCACACTGGCACTCAACAAAGCAGGCAAGCACGCAGCCGCAGTATTTAGTGGTCAAGTACCTTCAGCGTTAGAATTTTTGCAGCCCGATGACACAATCGAAAAAAATACCGACTCGCTACGCGATTTTATAATTTCACTCGACAAAGCAAAAGCCGATAAACTCAGATACAAAGTAGAAGATGATGTAGTAAGAATCTTTATCACCCCTTATAAAACGTCTATTTCACAATCTGACCTAGAATTCAGTGAAGGTGATTTCAATGTCGACCTAGTGGTGGCAATTGGCGTCAAGGAACAAGAAGACGTCGATCAGGCTATTACATCCCACGGTCGAATACTGCACGATGCAACAGTCTCCAGCATCAATGTATCCAACCAAGCAGGCTTGGGTAGTATTGTTTGGATCGACGAGCACGCAAGTAGCTTAAGCGAACTAGTAACAGAGCTCATCCAGGCACTCGACGAAAGTTTGATTGATGGCCAAATAGCCACATCCTTGCTAACAGGAATTGTTTCTGAAACAGATAGGTTTAGTAACGACAAGACTAGCTCACACACAATGAGCGCAAGCGCTGCGCTAATGGCTGCTGGCGCTAATCAACAACTAGTTGCCACTCAATTAGCTCAAAAACCAACCCTAACGAGTAATGACGACAGGGTAAACCTGCAAAATTCAGATTCTGGTAACGATGGCGTTTTAGAAATCGAACACAATCCAGAAGAAGAAGCCGCAGCTCCAGCTCCAGAAGTTCCCGCAGCTCCCGAGCCAACTCAAAGCGAAGAAACCACCAAGCTTACCCCTGGTGCAAAACTTATAGTTGAGCCACCTACTTTAGGCGGCCAGCTGACAGCAAACTCTAATCCAGAAGCTTTAGAGCCAAGCATTGATCCTCTTGGTGAGCAGGCACACGATCCTGGGCAAATTGTTGAAAAACCTGCAGTTAGCACCGAAGGTAAAACGCTAGCCGACATCGAAAAAGACGTCGACAGCCCTCATTTGCAAGAAGGCCCTACAATAACCCCTGCAGCTGCTGGCGCTAATCCGGCAGCTCCTTCTACATCAGTTAATCCAGAAGGTAAAACACTAGCCGAAATCGAAAAAGACGTCGATAGCCCTCATCTGCAAGATGTAAGCGTGCCAGATGCTCAGGAAGCAGTAAGTAAAGCCATAAGTAGTGACGATACCAACGCAGAACTAACTCCGTCACCGATCAAAGCGCTAAATTCACAGGTATTAGGTCAAGAATTACACCCACCAAGCAACCAGCCAACAGACACGAACCCAGTAGATGTACCTTCAAATCAGGTGCAGGGTTTTAACGCCAACATTGCTCCTCCAGTGCCACCACCACTGCCTTTTGACTACAGCAAGCCAGACAATCAGTAGCTAAATTTATCAGTTTTTAGTTAAACTGTTGGTATGACAGGTGTTTTATTAGTAGATAAGCCAGAGAGTTGGACAAGTTTTGACGTAGTTAATTACGTGCGAAAAATTGTTGCTGCCGAAGAAGGCAAGAAGCCAAAAAACGTCAAAGTAGGCCACTGTGGCACACTCGACCCCTTTGCAACCGGGCTTTTAATCTTACTTATTGGCAAAGAGTATACTCGACAGGCTCAAAGCCTAACCAAACTCGACAAAACCTACGAAATGACTATGCATTTTGGTGCCAGCAGCACGACTGGAGACCCTGAAGGCGAAATTATATCTAATACTGAAACTCAGCCGTCAGTCGATGAATTTAATCAAGTAATCCAAGAGCTAACAGGGGTAATTCAGCAAATTCCACCAGCATTTTCAGCCATCAAGATCGACGGTCAACGAGCCTATAAGCTCGCTAGAGCCGGCAAAGAAGTAAAAATTGAGCCCCGCCAAGTGACCATCAATGAACTAAAGATTTCTGACTATGATTACCCCGAAGCTCATCTTGTAGCCGATGTTTCTTCCGGCACATACATAAGAGTCCTGGTTGAAGATATCGCCAAAAAGCTAGATTGCCAGGCTTATACATCGGCCCTTAGGCGCACCAAGATCGGGGATTATAGTATCGATGACGCCATTCAGGTAGAAGGCATAAATTCAGAAATAATCCTGCAAAATTTAGTGCAACTATAGACTGAACACATTTTGGTCTCTAAGGGGTTGCAAAACAGCTCTCTATCTGATAAAATTATTGAACATGATTACAACTACTAAGAAAACTGCAGCTATAAAGAGCGCGCAGGCACACAAAAGTGATACAGGTGGTTCTAGCGCACAGGTTGCGATTCTAACTGAACGCATCAAGGAGCTAACAGAACATCTAAAGGTCAATAAGCACGACTTCATGGCTCGCCGTGGACTATTACAAATGGTTGGTAAACGTCGTCGTTTACTTCGTTATATCGCTAAAAACGATAGCCAAGCCTACCTAGACCTTATCCAGAAACT
>JBAXMV010000038.1:0-5761 GCA_037134095.1 bacterium
CTATATCAAACAGAGGTGGTTTTGTCAATTGAAGCTAGCGGTTGCGGTTCAAGAAAAAATTGAGCCAAGACTGGGCATTATTTTGAATGGCTGTTTTTTTGGAAGAACCATCTTGCTGGCCATTGCCTAGCTTAACATTGGCCACATATGCTAGCGCTACGCTCTGCGGGATTACAATTACTTTTTCTCCTGGAGCAGCCAAGCCAAAGTTTCTGCGAGCCGACAGTTCCAGGTACTGATTACTCTTGTAATACTCGTTCTGCAGGCGCAGGTTGTCGTTTTCCATCTGGCTTATCTTGTTCTGTTGATCAAGCTCGTTAATCTGTTTTTGCAGCCCATAATTAGCTTGAATCGACTTAACACCGCTCCAGCTTATGAGCAGCACAATAATTACAAATAATACTTGGGTCGAGAACCTGACATCACTCATGCGATTCAGGAAATGACTTATTTTTTTCTGGTAGTTTATTTTTGTTTGCATAGATTGACGTTATTTATTATATAACTTTCAGCAAAATCTGCTATACTCATCTCTGTTATATGTAGATATAATCTATATAGATATGGGGGTATAGCTCAGTGGTTAGAGCAGTCGGCTCATAACCGATTGGTCCCTGGTTCAAATCCAGGTACCCCCACCAAACGTATGCACCATGACCCCTATGCTATCAGGGGTCTTTTTCTTTTCAACCAAATGTGTAATACTCATGCTAAGTAATCGTTTAAAAAGGTGGGCGTTATGAAGAATAGACAAAATGGTTTCGGTACAATTGAGGCTCTATTGGTTTTAGTAGTAGTTGGAATACTCGGCTTCACGGGTTGGTATGTATATAACGCGAATCACAAGTCTTCGGCAAACCTCACTCCTAATAAGAGTACTGTCACTGTAGTTAAAAAGAAAAACTCTTCAACTAGCACAACGTCGCTTTATGCTGGCTGGAAAAGCTATTCATCAGGTAACATCAGTATTAAATACCCGAGTGATTGGACAGCCAAATCACCAGGAGCATTGGGACAAATACCCAGCTTGGTCAATCTAAGTAGCCCTTCTAAGCCAAGCGGCACTATGCCGCCCTATTATGCAGCCCCAGGAGCTGTGACCGGCATTCAATGGCAAATCAACCTTCTGGACAACGATGATCAAGGATCATTGGGTTGCCAAGCTGACAATAAATGTACCGTCAACGCCGTTCAGGCCTTAGCGATTAAAGGAGTCGATGCACCAAAGTTAGTTACTCTAACTAACGGTAGCAACTCTTCTGAACTCGATCTCATAAGTGGAAATGTAAAAACCGGAGACACCAAACTCACTCAAGGATTTATCGTAAACGGCAAAAGGTTTTGGATTTTTGCTCAGCCTGTATATGCTACAAGCAACGGAGTCAGTGGTGAAGAGAGTGCTGCAGTCATAAAAAACATTTCTGCTTTTAAAGAATCCCCTGATTATAAACAGCTGGTGAATATATTCAATTCGATTATGGT
This sequence comes from bacterium, assembly GCA_037134095.1. GTDB lineage: Bacteria > Patescibacteriota > Saccharimonadia > Saccharimonadales > UBA4665 > RGVC01. Next base: position 1,483 of record JBAXMV010000038.1, read on the forward strand.
CAACTAATATTTAAGCTTTGAAAGTTTAATGCAAAGACTTGGTTGCTTCATAAACTTGGTTACAAAAAATACTACTCAAGTCTACCAATTCAAAAAGCCCCGTGGTTATTCCGAGGCTTTTATTTTTTTATGTTGTTATTATAAGGGCATGAATCAATCGCTTAATAAGACATCGCTAAATGCTACCCTGCATTGTTTGACGGGTTGTTCGATAGGGGAAATTTTGGGCATGGTGATAAGTGCGGCAGTAGGGCTGGCTACAATGCCTAGTATTGTTCTTTCTGTTGTATTGGCTTTTGGCTTTGGCTATGGGCTGAGCATGAGGTCTCTTATGAAACACGATTTAACTTTTAAAAAATCTATGAAGCTGGCTTTTGCGGCCGACACGGCATCTATGGCTAGTATGGAATTTGCCGATAACGCTTTTGTGCTTGCTGTGCCAGGAGCTATCAATGCTGGACTGGCTACACTACTGTTTTGGTGGAGCTTGTTATTCTCTTTAGTTATCGCTTTTGCGGTGGCTTTTCCGCTAAATAGATGGCTGATTTCTCGGGGTAAAGGGCATGCCGTGGTGCATGCGTACCACGACCATAGTCACTAACTCTTAATTGAAGTTTCTGGAGCTGAATAGTACGTCTTCTATGGACCGTTCGGTGGCTATGTTTTGATAAAGTAGTTCATAAACTACGATTGATCCGGCAATGAAAGCTATATCACCCCTGCCTGAATCAAGTTTTCTGTTTTCTAGATATTCATACGTGGTATCGAGTATTTGAGTATTGATACGTTCTAGGTGCCAGGCTCTGTCAACAATGTATGGCAGATCATCTTTTTTGCACATTTTGATAACTGTTAATAGGCCTTTCAAACTCATATCATCTACAAGTGGAATTTCTTCTTCCTGCAAGTCTGCCTGAAAACGAATGCCTTTGTGCGCCAATGCCGCGCCAACTACAAATTCTCTTTCATGCTCTTCATCTAATTCGTTATCATAAATTTCGTCGTAAGCATCTAAAATAGCGCCACGGATGTTGAAATCGGCTTGCTCCATTTCGACAATCATGTCTAAATCCCTAAAACCGGGATCTCGTTCGACACTATTATCTTTTGCAAGCCCAGCCGCGGCACGGTGCGATAAATCCAGTACACTGCCGTTTATATAGGTGTTTAGCTGCTTATTTTGTTCTGACATATCCGCCTAGAGTATAATATTTCACAGTATTTTACAAGCACTTTATGATACTCCTAACGGGTACAGCATAAGCGCATTTGACGCATGAGCGTATAATATAAGTTAGGTTTCAAAACCAAAATAAATCTTAGATTAATAAACAACGAAGGGGAGATATGACAACCGCCGAGCTACGAACAATTACACCAAGTGGTGATGCTTTTGCCGAAATTAATGCAACTATGCCGAACGGAAACGTAGATCCGGTATGCATAATGACCGAAGGCGAGGCACCACAAAATGCCGATGAAGAAGCATTATTTATTGTAGCTAAAGATGGTGATACTTTCCGCAGCCGACTAGGCACAATCGAAATTGATAACCCTGAATCAGATGAACCACAAATGATGATAGAAGCTAGTCGCACCCTTATTGATAAACCAAAACTTATGGGTGTGGTTGTGCAAGCCGCCCTCGAACATGCCGAAGTAGAGCATGTGGTGATTGACATCGAAGAAGGAACCAACATACCCGAAAAAGTCTTAAAAAAAGCTGGAGCTATTGCCCTAGGTGACGGCGAATTTCAGTTTCAGCTAGACCAAGCTGCTTAGCTTATTATTTAGAATTTCTAACAATTCATTTGTGTTAGCGCTAGACATGAGTTCTTCGCGCATTTCTTTGGCGCCTTCAAAACCGTTTATATAAACCTTGCAAAACTTGTTGAGAGTTGGCACTGGGCGTTCGCGATTTTTCCAAGTATCGGCAAATAGTTGAACGTGTTTTTTGTATAGCTCAATTCTCGCTTTGGGCGGATAGCTATCCCAAGGATTGGTGCTGTCAAAAATAAATGGATCATGAAATACACCACGGCCAATCATAATTCCGTCTAGTTTATGTTTGCTAGCTAGTTCTTGCCCCTGTTTGTGCGACAGCACGTCGCCGTTGCCGACAATACGAGTCTTGGGAGAAATTTTGTCGCGTAGTTCTCTGGCCTGTCCGATTAAATCCCAGTCTGCAGGCACCTTACTCATTTGCTTTCTAGTGCGGCCATGGAGGGTCAGCATAGCTATGTCTTGCTCAAGCAAAAACTCGATCCAGCTCATATCAACAGAGCTGAAGCCAGTTCGGGTTTTAACGCTCAAAGGCATGGTGCCGTTCAAGCCTTTTTTGGTGGCTTCGATAATTTCTTTAGCTTTAGGGCGGTCATTGATTAATGCGCTGCAAGTACCATGTTTGACGGCAGACTTTTCTGGACAACCCATATTCAAATCTACTCCGTCAAAATTGACGCCTTTTGGTAGCCCTAATTCTTTTGCAAATGTACCATCAGCAATTTGCTTGGCAGTTTTATAAAAATTTTCGGGATTAGCGCCCCAAAGCTGGGCTATTAATGGTTTTTCCTGTTTAGTAAATAGAAGCTTTTTGAGTAGCCTAGGACGTCCTTCGCTCTGAAGCCCATCGACGTTCACAAATTCGGTAAAATACAGGTCTGGTGCGGCGTTAGACGCAACGATACGTCGAAAAACGGTATCTGTCACATCATCCATTGGCGCCAATACAAAAAACGGCTTTGGTAATTTATCTATATAGCTCATTGATTAGGAGTTTACTGTTCGCCGAAGGGTATGCCAGCTTTAAAAGAATCACCGTATCTGTTGTTGCCGCCTCTTCGCGGTTTCTTGGTGCTAGTATTGATCTTTTGTCTAGCTTGCTTTGCGGCTTCAATTTTTTCGTTGCGGCTGTTCAATGCTTCTTCAGCAGAAACTCTGCCCTGTTTAACGTCGAAGAGTAGCTGGGCATCATCGGCATATGAGTCGAAGTCGCTGTAGCCAGCTCTCCTAGCCATGGCTGTTTGATCCATGCCATTGTGCTGATTTTCATCGTAAATGTCGCTAAACTTTTGAACTTTTTGCTCTATCTTTTCCAATTCTGGAGAGATAGGTTCTTGTGGTTGATCTTGTGATTGAGGTAATTTTTCCATGACATAAACTATAGCATAATCAATCTGTTTTTGCAATAAAAAAACCCGGTCTATTGAAAGAACCGGGTTTAGTGTTTTTTTAGTAAAAACTAAATTACTTAGTGCGCTTTACAGTAAGGAAACCGTTACGTGGGTTTTCGTTTACTTCCATGCCGCTTGGCAAATCAGATGCCTCTGGGCGCTCATCTTTACTAAAGTAGTAAATTGTTTGCTCTTTGCCGCCGCGTAGTACAACTGCTTTAGAGTTTAAGTAGTAAGTTACACCTTTTGAGTTAGTGTGCTTGTATGCCATCTTCTGACCCCTCTCTTAAAAGTTATTGATGTACACCTAACATATCTGTTGCCAATTTCATTGTCAACCCCCTGAGGTGTTGTAAGGTGTTAAAAATTAAACTATTAACTGAGGTGTTGTGATTTTCAATCTGTTATCCACAAGCGATTCGTGTTGCACATCTAGGGTGGCTATACTACACTAGTTGATGTAACCATAAAAAGTAATAAACAGGTGGAGTTAGAGACAATATGGAATTTCCAAGTCGTAATACGCAAGCACAACCTACTCCAGTAGGTGTTGGCCCAACAGGACCAAAACGTAAAAGTAGAAAATTTAAAGACAGCAGCCTAGTGCAAAGAATATTAATTCTGATTGCGGTAATTGCTGTTGCAATAGTTCTTATTGCTGGCATCTTGAGTCTTATAGGCACTCAAAACGGCGGCGAAAAGAAATATGTCGATAGCACCAAGCTACAAGCAGTATTCCTCAATACCGGCCAAGTATACTTCGGTAACATCAAGACTCTGAACAATAAGTACATAGTGTTAACAAACATATACTACTTGCAGACCGCCAATAACAACAGCGGCACTGCGAGCACTGCTAGCCCAAATGTAACTCTTGTTAAACTAGGTTGCGAACTGCACGAACCATACGATCAAATGTTGATCAACCGTGATCAGGTTACCTTCTGGGAAAACCTCCAAGACAATGGTCAAGTGGCCAAGGCTGTAAGCACCTTCGTTAAGCAAAATCCAAATGGACAAAAATGTGCTGACCAGAGCAACAGCTCAAGCAACACTAGCAACAACGTACAAAAAGCTGGCCAAAACGGTTCAACTAATCCCTAGTA
>JBAXMV010000039.1:0-5610 GCA_037134095.1 bacterium
CTGATACCTTCTTTTGATATGAAGCGTTGCATCACTAAGTTTTTAAGTAATTCATCGGCGTCGTAGCTATTGCTTTTTAGCCTTTCGAAATCTTGTCTGATAATTGCTGCATTTTGACCTTGAGGAGTCAAAAACCTACCTAGCTGAATATTTTTGAATAGCTCTTCTTCGTCTTGACCTATGTCACTCAATCTTTCCATATCATGAGCAGCTTCAGCAGCTTTTCGACCCTCGTTGGTATTGAAGCGTCCGGTAGCTATGTCTTTCAAAAGATCTTCGGCTTCGAAGCTGTGGTCTTCTAAAATTTTATTGTCTTTGGCATGTGCCGGACTGAGACTATCGTTTAGATCATCAAAAGTTTCGTTTATAAGTGCACCTAAATTGTTTTGTTCTTCGTCGCTCAGCAAATCAAGTTCATCCTTGAAGCCTTTAGCGACGTCGGCTGTTGAGCCATCTTTCACTACCACTGCACCACTAATTTCTTCTTGGCCACCTAGGGTTAGTTCTTCATCTTCTTCATCTTCATCATCGTAGTCGATATCAATCACTTCATCAAAAGGCCTGCGAAGCTGCATTATGTCTGCAACCATTGAGTCTTCACCACTTTTTTTGGCCATTTCTGCCACAAACCCTATGATGCGGTTTGGCACGCTAAATTCATCAGATTCATTGGCTTTATTTATAACCGACCAATATGCGTAAAGAGCATGATCGTTATTTACGTCTTTGCCCATAACGTACTGAATCATGATGTTCGCAACTTCTTTGTTTATGGAAGTATTGTTGAGGCCAATAGCTAAATGATCTCTCGCTTCATAGCGGAGATTTCGAGCATCTTCATCAGAAAAGTCACCTAGTCTGTCTGTACTAATCATAACTGCAAGATCATCCTTAAATAGGGTAGATTCTTGCTCTGTTAGTGTATCTAAATTACGGTTCTCAAACTTCTCGCTCATAACCTATATATTAACATAACTTCGTTGAAAAATCAACCCGTTAGGACCACAATTATTCTAATCGTGCTTACGGTATTTTTTAGTTTTTTCGGCAATTGATTCGGGTTGTGGTACCCATTGTTGGCCATGCTCGGTGCCGATGTTTTTGGCTCTCGAAGTTGCTGCTTTTTCGCCGCTACTTAATGCTTCTCTTGCTTGTTCAGGCAGGTAGCGGCTGTGACCAGGCTGTCCTACGTAATCCCATTTCTCATCAGTCCATTGATTCAATGAGTTTTTAGGGTTTTTTTCGCCCACGTATTCGCCACCACGATCTTTGTAAAGTTTAACGGCGTATTGCATTGCTCTAGCCGAAAACTTGCCGCCCATTTTCTCGACTGCCTCAATTTTGCAATCTTCCCATAGCTCCGGATCAGTCCTAATGACTTCTGTCTTTTTCTTACCGCTAAATTTATCTGCCATTACACATGATTATATAACAACCAGGCAAATACGTGCTCTCTTAAGCGTAGATTAAATGAACGATCTTTAGTCTATTTTCACAAGTAAGAAGGTTAGGTACATCTGTTTAATTAAAGTGTAATACCTTACCGGGGTATACCAATACTGAGCCTACGCCTTCTATGTTTTGTTCTTGTATGGGTTCTCCAAATTGTGTAATTATATCTGTGCGTCTGCATTTTTCTCCAAAGTTTATTGCGCCTGCCGGAAGGATTATGGGAACATCTGCTGAATAGTTATGCAGCTGGCTAAAAACTGAATTATCATAAAAAAGGTTCGTTGGTGATATCTTGCCACCGATACAACCAAAGGGTAGCACTTTAATGTCTTGATCACTCACATATGTAGCCACAATGCCATTTTGTCTTGATGATATTGCATATTTGTAATGCTGGTTTTCCATAAACGCTATCAAATTATAAATATTTGTATCTTTTGTATGACGACTGGGCCAGTTAATTGCTAGAGCGCCCGTAATAAAAATGATATTGATAACTAATATAATTATCCAAGCTTTTTTAATATTAATGCTAACAGGATTACGAATGCTAGTGCAGCCAATACCTGCAATTATAACTAAGAGTAGGGGAACCATTAATAAGTATCTAGAAGTTGCCCATTGCACTGACTGTCCGCTAACGGCGTACGCTAAATAGTTTACGCTAATCAGTGTAGCTGCTAGTTGGACTGCAACTATATTTTTTATTTTAGTGAATTGCTTTACTAGCAGCAGAATAACAGAAAAAAGTATTAATGCGTTCAGGAACTGCCTCAAATTGTTGAAGGTAAATGGTTGCTGTAGAAAATTTGCTCCGAATATATTAAAAGTATTAATTGCTGTTTGCTTTGCAGCATTGAGTCCATACGGGATGGTTAATTCCGGCTTATTCATTTGTGAAGATAGGAATGTTATAGGTAAGATTTTAGCAAATAATATGAATAATAGTTTTGCCATTAAATACCCTGCGGATGTTAATAGTACGATGTTGAATAAGAGAGTCAAATTTTGTTTTGTTCGTTCAGCAAGAAGACGTAACGACGCATAAAAGCAAACCCCTATACCACACACATAAAACATCAAGTTGTCAGCAAAAAAGGTTATAGAACAGACTATCAGAATCGGTATAAGCAATCGCCAATGCTGCCTATTCAAATATTTAAGCCATAGGTAAAAAATTAATATTCCGCCAACAACTTCTATGTTCCTAGAATTAGCATAATCAACCCAGAAAACATCACCTGCGATTGTAGCGAGCCAAACGAAAGATAAATACAACCATGAATGATCTTTAATACTACTCAGCTTTAGAATCTTTTCAAAAAGTACAAACAATAGGGTAAAAGTAGCTAAATTTAATATCAAGGCGAGTATTAGCAAGCGGTTCATAGGACTCAATACGTCCACAGAATTTATCACAAAATATAATGGCATCTTAATAAGATAATTAGTTATTCCCAACTGAGATCCACCCAACATCCCATCAGACCATTGCTGCGCCAAACCAATTTGTCCAACTACGTCATAATTCACGCCGTTAGTTATATGTCTATAAATGGTCCATACGGCGACGACAAGCGAGCCTGTAGTTAGTGACACAACTCTAGCGTTCAGGGTTAATATCAAATAAATTTTAGAAATATATCCCAATACTTGATTATTTTTAATCCTAGATTTATTTGGTAATGTCTTTTTCTTTTCCATTGTTTGCCGCTGTAATATTCCACCTATTAATGTAAAAAAGCTATTTGATTCTAGTATAGGTGCATTACTGCGCCATTACTATAAGTATTTATAAAGTACTGAGCCGATGCCTATATTTGGTGTTTATTGCATTTGCGCAAATACAACTAGTCGCTTATCAAAATCGTTACTGTCTTTAATGACGTTGCCGGCGCAAGTAATCAAATTGAGCCCTGGTAATTTTGTATTTATTGGGTTGAAAAGCTCATTCATGTCGACTTTTTCTGCGTCATAGGTTTTAGACTTCACTACAGTATAGGTAATCTTTTTGCCGTTGCCTTGCTCTATGATTATTTTTTGACCGGATTTTAGGGATTTGATGCTATAAAAGACGCCTCGAGTTTTCCAGCTAGAGACATGGCCGTCAACTACCATTGATCCTGGCTGAGCGGGCAGGGCGCTATCTTTGAACCAGCCTGTGTCATACACATTCTTAGGGGAATCGATCTGATTGTTTTTTGTTAGACCCATTTGACGGACAACAGCTTTAACATTAATTGAAGGTATATATATGTAGCGCGGCATGTTTGGCTCAACGGTATAGTTATTGAAATCATCTATAGTTGGTTTTTTAGTGCTTGGCGCTGGAGTGCCGTTAGCTGCTGCAGTTTTTATGGCGTTTTTTTCGGCAGAGTGATTTTGCAATGCAACGTTCAGGCCAATCAACAGAACCGCCACGCCAGCTGCTAAAAATATATTTGATAATGTTTTTCGCCTTACAGTCATATTTTTAGTATGCACTAGTCGTTGTTTTTTATTAAGCTAGCCTAGCGAAAACAGTATTCAATTTGACAATCCAAAGATGAGATTTTATAATAAAATAGTTTTGAAAAACCAGAATCAGTGGACTAATTTTGAGTATAATGATCGGCCCAAAGGAGTTGAGGCTGAAATTCAGTACGGCATCGAATATGAATGGGGCGCTTTGCATGTTACCAAAAACGCTCATCAGGCATATAACCTAGTGCCTTTAGTGGAAGGCGTCAAGAGTGGTGATGGCATCAAGCTTGATCCCGTTCAAGAGTATCCTATCCGAACTGACATCTATTTATTAGAGCCCGACGAATACATCGATTTAGCAACTGAAGGTGAATTACCTAAATATCCCTACATGACCAATGATGGCATGGGCGCTACAATTTTGCATAAAGGCGGCATGGAAATCATATTAGGATTGAAAGGTCGGACTGATGCAGCAGTAGAACATGCCAAAAATAACATACCCAGTTTTACGCGCAACCTAGGTATTCCTCTAGACGACAACGAAGTTATGGACCAGATTGAGCAGGAGATGCCACAGCTAGCTTTGAATTATTTATGTAATTTAGCAAAAGTTGCTACCGAAAACTCAGCTGATGAATATGTTCGCGCAGATATGGCGAAAAAAGCCATGCGCGTTACCAAATACACTGGCGCATTAGCCATTTTGGGAACTTCTACCATGCTTGGTGTTGGTCTGGCGAATGATGGCAAGATTGATAGCTTTGAGGCGTTGGCAGCTGTCGGATTCTTGTCTGCGCTCGAAATCATACGCAATACTCCAATCAAGGCCCATCTAAAATACACCAATGAGCGTGAACGTAAAATGGAAGCTATGACCAGCGGTTACGGAAACATCATCTCAAACGACATCTACAAAACCTACTCAGCCGAACACTTCAACAAGCAAGCTGAAGCTATGCTCAGAGAAGACAGCTAATTATAATTCGCACACGGCAAAATGTGCATCCGGAATAATCAGAAATAAAAATGATAAAATTCTCCTGTTTTAGATTGCGCAAGCTTTTAGGGGAGAGTGATATATGGAATTTCCCAGGTGGAGTTATTGAAGCAGGTGAATAATTAGCAACAGGATTGATAAGAGAAGTTAATTTTACCTGCCAAGTTCCAGTATCTGATTTATTATTGATGTAGTTGAAGGTTCTGGATTCATACGATCTAAGATTATGAACCGGGACTTATCAAGCAGCTTTACAAATCTTGGATCTGCTCCATCAGTAACGTAAAAATCGGGTTTTAATTTTTGTAGTATTTCGGCGTGTATTGGGTCAGTTTCTTCTGGTTTCATGTTCGAAGGGTCAACAATAACATAGTTAACCATCGTGAGATTATCTAAAATTCTAGCTCGTTCACTCTGATTGATGATTGGTCGTTTGGTACCTTTACGGAACTTTACCCTATTGTCACCGCTCAGTAGTACTACGACAATATCGCCGTATTTTTTTACTTCTTCCAAATAGTTGAGATGACCAACGTGCAGTAAATCAAAAGTTCCACTTGTTAGGACGATTTTTTGCTCAGCGTGTTTTTCTCTGACGTAGGTTAACTTATCAAAAGTAATAATCATGTTTATATCATATCAAAAATAGCAAAATTGATAGCTTTGAAGCTGTGGCCTTGGTAAGCCTTGTGAAT
>JBAXMV010000040.1:0-5233 GCA_037134095.1 bacterium
GCCCTACAGGCTGATGGTTTAGCTCGGGTTAGTATTCCTTACTGGACTCCATATGCAGTTGGCCTGCAATTTGCTAAGTCAAAAAAAGATTGGATATTGAACAATCATTCAAATTCTCCATTTATAAGCGACGGTCAACAAATCGGCAAAAATCACAGGCTTAATATAATAAGCGAGGATAGGCTTAGTATTTATTCAAAAGTTTTAAATACCGAGATCGTGATTAAAATTCCAATTACTGATGATTTAAATGACCCAGCAACCCAATCTATAATCTCTAAAGCTTGTATTAAGGCATTAAGAATGCAGGCAGAAGATTTGCTGCCAAAAAGATTAGAGTATCTTTCGAACAAACATGGCTTTCAATACAATTCTGTTTCTGTAAAATTACTACGCAGCCGATGGGGGAGCTGTGATCACAAAAAGAATATTGTTTTGAACCTTTACATGATGTTATTACCTTGGGAATTGATCGATTACGTGTTGCTCCATGAATTAACTCACACTAAAATTATGAAACATGGACCTGAATTTTGGCTATCAATGAAAAAAATACTTCCAAAAGTTAGTAATATAAAAAAAGAATTACGCACCTATCAGCCCAATTTGAATAATATATAGAGGCAAATATGCCATAATAAAAAGGTTATGGTTGAAGATAATAATATAAACCCTCCCGCCAGCGATTCTGAGCGAGATCGTTACACTATGCTGATCAATAGCATGATTGACGGAGTCATATCTTTAGATGCCAATATAAAGGTTGAAACCTTCAACGCTGCTGCTCTCAATATCTTAGATATCAACAATCTCAAAAAAGGTGATCTGATTTCTGATTTTTTCAAACCGATAGATCAATACAACCAAATTATAGATATCGAAAAAGTAATTAAAAATGCCACTGTTCCATATTCAAGCCGTGATTACAGCCTCAAATTAAAAGGAGAGCATATAATCTCAGTGTTCTTCAGTGTAACTCCTGTCAAATTAGGTTTTGGCAGTACTTCTGAAGGTGGATATGTACTTTTAATCAGAGATATCACCAAAGAAGTATCACTAGAAAAAGAAAAAAATGAATTCGTAAGTGTTGTTAGCCATGAACTCCGTACCCCAATAGCTGTAGCCGAAGGCAATATCAGCAATGCGCAGTTTATGTCGGATAAATTTAATGCTGATGATTCTATCAAAAAATCGCTTACCGAGGCACATAATCAAGTTAACTATCTTGCCGATCTTATAAATGATTTATCAACACTTAGCCGTGCAGAAACTGGAAAACTTAAAGTAGAGGTAACCCAGTTTAATGTAACTAATCTAGTGAATGATCTTATGAAATCATATTTGCCACAGGCCCAGCAGAAACACCTCAATTTAACAGCCGAGATAGACCCTTCGTTAGAATTGCTTTCGTCCTCTGAACTATATGTTAAAGAAATACTGCAGAATATGATCACCAACGCCATCAAATACACTGAAAAGGGCTACATAGTGCTCAGAGCCAAGAAAACTGGTCTGGGCGTTTGGTTCGAAGTTCAGGATAGCGGCATAGGAATTAGCAAAGAGGACCAAACAGCTGTATACGACAAGTTCTTCAGATCAGCTGATTATCGTACTCGTAAAACCAATGGTACAGGGCTAGGCCTTTACGTAACAATGAAATTAGCTAAGATCCTAAATGCCGAAATTGATCTGAGTAGTGAATTGAATGTTGGCACTACTTTTCGCCTATACGTACCAAATTTAGCAATAACACTTGAAAATAAATAACAGTAGTGGTATATTGACATTAACGCCTACCAATTGATGTAGGCTTTTTTATTTTCAATAAATCTCATGAGTAAGAGGTAAAATAATGGCAACAGAACAATCCGACAAAAAGGTGAGAAGGGTCAAAAACCCTGAAACGTTCAGAGAAAAAGCTCTAAAAGCATCAGAAGCTGAGCAAAAACCGAGTAAATCGTCTCATGTTTCTAACAAATTGATTAGCTGGATTTTTGTTCCCATCAAAAAAGTACTTCTTATTATCGCTCACACCAAACCGGTGCAGATTATATGGAAAATTATCAGAAAGCCTGTACGAGTTATCGGGCTTATAGTGTTGCCAAGATACATACGAAATAGCTGGATTGAGTTAAAACAAGTAACTTGGCCAGACTGGAAAACTAGTCGCAAATTGACATCTGCCGTGATAATTTTCGCACTTATTTTTGGGATAACAGTGGCAATTGTAGATTTTTTGTTAGATAAATTATTTAAAAACGTATTACTAAAGTAGATAGGACCAATTAATATGAGTACAGCTAAACGCTATGACACAACCAAACAATGGTACGCAATTCATACTTATAGTGGCTATGAAGAAAAAGTAGCTGAAAGTATCAAGCAACGTGCCGATAGTCTTGACATGAAAGACAAAATCTTTGAGGTTTTAGTGCCTAAAGAAAAGATGATTGAGATCAAAAATGGCAAAAGACGAGTAGTTGAAAAAAAGATTTTCCAAGGATATGTACTGGTACACATGAAATTAAGCGAAGATGCTTGGTATACAGTGCGCAACACACCATCTGTTACTGGATTTGTTGGCAGTGGTACAGATCCAACTCCTCTTGAACAAGATGAAATAGAGAAGATCCAAAAACGTATGGGACTTGAACAGCCTAAGCATAAAATTGACTTTAGAGTTGGCGAAGTTGTAAGTATTACAGACGGACCATTTAAAGGCTTCGATGGCAGTATCAATGAAATAGATGCAGCTAAGGGCAAATTGAAAGTTCTAGTAAATATGTTCGGGCGTGAAACACCTGTTGAGCTTGACGGTCTACAAGTAAAGCGCGTATAGCCTAGACAACAGAGGTAAATTCTGTTAGAATAGAGTTCAGTTACGCACTTCTGTCTTAACATTAATAAGAAAGGGAAGGAGAGCTGATTAAACTCAGTTCGAAAATCATTATGGCAAAAGAAGTAAAAGCTAATCTAAAATTAAAAATCAAAGGCGGTCAAGCTAGTGCTGCTCCTCCAGTAGGTTCTACGCTGGGACAGTACGGTGTTAATATGATGGATTTTATCCAGCCTTTTAACGATGCCACAAAAGATATGATGGGTCAGAATCTCACTGCTCATATAACTATTTATGATGATAGAAGTATGGAATTTAGAGTTGTATCTCCTCCAACAGATGATCGTATTCGTTCTGAATTAGGAATCAACAAAGGTTCAGGACGTCCTAATAGCGAGAAAATCACCAAAAAACTAACTGATGCACAGCTGACTAAAATTGCTACAGAAAAAGCACATGATATGAATACCGAAGATATAGATGCGGTTAAGAAGATGGTAGCCGGAACTGCACGTAGTATGGGTGTGGAGATTGAAGGATAATATGGCAGACATAGAAAAAGACATCGTAACAAGTGTAGAAGAAACTCCAAAAACTGAAACTGCTAAGGCAGGTAAAAGAAGCGCTAAAGCTGTTAAAGAAGCTGAAGTTAAAGTAGAAAAAGAGATACGCAAAGCAGAAAAATCAGACGACCAGGCTGAGAAACCAAAAGACCCAGTGATTCCTGCGAGGACTAAACTTGAAAGACGAAGTAAGAATTACAAAGCCTCTCACAAGAAGATTACCTCTAAAGATCCAATCTCTCTAGAAAAAGCAGTAGCCGTAATCAAAGATACTTCAACAACTAAGTTTGATTCAACTGTTGAGCTACATGTTAATTTAGGTGTAGACCCTAGGCACGCTGATCAGAATATTCGAGAAACAATAGTATTACCATCAGGAACTGGCAAAAAGGTAAAAGTAGCAGTATTTTCTGATGATACAAAAATCATTGGAGCTGATCTATCAGGTGTAGAAGAAATCACCGCTCTTTTAGATAAAAGCCAAACCGATTTTGATATCCTAATATCTACCCCAGCATTAATGGCCAAATTAGGTAAATATGCAAAAATTCTCGGACCAAGAGGATTAATGCCTAACCCTAAGAGCGGAACTGTTACAAACGACATAAACAAAGCTATAGAAGAAGCCAAAGCTGGTAAAATTGAATTCCGCGTTGATTCTTCTGGCATCATACACATGGGCGTTGGTAAGTGTAGTTTCACCGACAAAGCCTTGGTTGAAAACATAAATACAGTACTTAGCAGCGTGAAAGCAGCTAAACCAAGTAGCGTAAAAGGCACCTATATTAAGAATATATACCTCACAACTACTATGGGACCTTCAGTTCGAATTGATACATCTGGCATTATCTAAGCCATAAACATCATTCAACATTAATTTGCGTAAAAATCACACTACTTTTATGCTTGCTTAAAACCTTAATTATATTCTACAATTACAGGTATATTTAAGGGAGTTTCTAAGTGTCAGTGTTTAGTAATATTCAGATTCGTCAGGCACTGGATACGGGTCATATAGTTTGTCACCCATTCAATCCAAAACATATAAGCCATGCTAGTTTAGATGTTACCCTGGGTTATCATTTTTATCGCATCGAACGAATGAATGAACGGACAATCTATAATCCTTTTGATAAAGAAGATGTAGAAAGATATTTTGACGGCCCATATAAAGCCATGGAGCATGGAAAATGGTGTAAGTTGAATGGTTTTAAACCAGTCAACAATATACCGCTAGACCATCCTGTGATTAGTCTAAAGCCCGGAGAAAGAATACTCGCACATACTCACGAATTCTTCGGCATTAAGCCTCCTGGAGCTTACGAAGTAAAATCACGATCTAGCTGGGGCCGTAATGGCGTTGCAGTATGTTTTGATGCAGGCTGGGTTGATCCGGGATATATTAACCGTTTAACACTCGAAATATACAACTTAAATGACCGCGAAACCATATTATTACCAGTTGGCGAGAGGATTGCCCAAGCTGTATTTATGGAAACTGGTGAAGTAGAGGGCAATTATGGCCAAGGTCGGGACAGTGATTTCAGTGGTAAATACCAATCTGGCACTGATTTAGATAAAATTATCAAAATTTGGACACCCGATATGATGCTACCCAAAGCCTACCTAGATAAACGGGAAATTCCATCAGTTGTAGAAGGTTTGCAATATGAGTAGAGGAAAATACATTGTAATTGAAGGCACGGAAGGCGTTGGTAAAACTACGCATGTCCAGGAATTAGCAAGGAGAATGCGTATAGCTGGGCTTGATGTCAGGGTCCTTAGAGAGCCGGATAGTCAAAGTGATCTTACTGCACGTGCCATCCGCCAGCTT
>JBAXMV010000041.1:0-5161 GCA_037134095.1 bacterium
CCTTACGATCTAACTAAGGGCAGAATAACCTTTCGCAATAATTAATCAAGAAGCAGTGAGTCATTGCTAGGTAACTAAAGGAGCATGATCCGCATGAAAGTGCGTGCCAGTGTCAAAAAAATTAGTCCAGACGACAAAATAGTACGCCGTAAAGGTCGTATTTATGTTATCAATAAATTAAAGCCTAAGCATAAACAGAGGCAAGGTTAGTCATGGCAAGAATTTCCGGCGTTACCATACCAGCCAAAAAACAGATTTGGGTTGCACTAACCTACGTTTACGGCATAGGACCAAAAACTTCTAACAATATTCTAGAGCAAGCTAAAGTAGAGCCTACTGCACGCGTAGAAAAGCTTACTGATAGCGAAATAGCACGCATTCAAGACGTTATCAATAATGATCATCTTGTAGAAGGTGAATTACAACGCATTGTTAGTGGCAATATCAAGCGCCTAAAAGATATCAAATCTTATCGTGGAGCTAGACACAATGCTAGCCTGCCTTCACGTGGTCAGCGTACTAAAACTAACGCCCGAACACGTCGTGGCAAAAAGAGCACAGTTGGTGGAACTGCTAAAAAGGTAGCATCTAAAACTTAAGGTTTAATCATGGCAGAAGAAATTACAACTACTACAACCAATACTGAAGTAACCGCAGCACCAAAAGCCGCGACTACTAAAAAGAAGAAAGTAAAACGCAGTGTTCCTGCTGGTCAAGTGCACGTTAAAGCTACTTTCAATAACACCATCATTACTTTTACAGATGTAAAAGGTAATAAATTATCATCTTCAAGCGCAGGTGCATGTGGTTTCCGTGGCTCCAAAAAAGGCACAGCATATGCCGCACAAGTTGCCGCTGAACGCGCAGCCGTAGCGGCTAAACAGCAGTACGCTTTTTCTAAAGCAGACGTATTTATCAAAGGTACTGGCCTTGGACGTGATGCTGCTGTTAGAGTTCTTGCAACTCTAGATATTGCAGTTGATTCAATTATTGACGTAACATCAGTTCCTCATGGTGGAACACGACCTAAGAAAGCAAGGAGGATCTAAAATATGGCACGAGATCGTTCTTCTATAGTTAAAATGAGCCGCCGCGAAGGCTATGCTTTGCACCCTAAGGCGCATAAGGCATTAGTTAAGCGCACCAGCAAACCTGGTCAAAGTTCACAAGGACGTGGTGGCCGTGGTGCTAAAGCTAGCCAGTACAGTCTTCAGCTTCGTGAAAAACAGAAAGTGAAAAGATTGTATGGTCTTCTTGAAAAGCAATTTTCTAATCTTATGAAAGAAGCAAACAAAAAACAGGGTCAAGCTGGACACAATCTATTGCAGTTCTTAGAGCAAAGAGCTGATAACGTAGTTTATCGTGCCGGTTACGCCACTTCTAGGCGTGCAGCTCGACAACTCGTTTCACACGGACATTTCTTGCTTAATGATACTCGCATAGATATTCCTTCTATCCGCATGAAGCCCGGCGACACTTTAGTTGCAAGGCCACGATCCCAGAAGACCGAATATTTCAAGAATTTAGATGAAGTTAGCCCAGCACCAGCCGAAATACCGGGATGGATCAAAGTTAACCGCAAGAAATTTGAATTATCAGTAACGGGTATACCTACCCGCGATGATGCTGAATTAGAAATTAATGAACAACTAATCGTTGAGTACTACTCACGTTAAAAAGGAGCACTATAAGCATGTCAAATAATATTCACACTCCAAATCTCGTAAAAGTCGATGATCACAGTGATACAAGTACTACTTTCGTAGTTGAACCACTTCACAGTGGTTATGGTATGACACTTGGCAACTCTTTACGCCGAGTTCTACTTTCATCTATTTCTGGTGCAGCAATTACTGCATTCAAAATTGAAGGCGTTACTCATGAATTTACTGCGGTAGAAGGTGTTAAAGAAGATGTTGTAGACATCATGCTAAACCTAAAATCTGTAAGATTTAAAGTTTATGGTAGCGAATCTCAAAACCTTCGTATTACCAAAAAAGGTAAAGGCAACGTAACTGCAAAAGATATTCAGACCAATGCTGACGTAGAAGTTGTAAACCCTGACCAGATTATTGCAACAATCGACGATGCAAAAACTAATTTCGTAATGGACATCAAAGTAGAAATTGGACGCGGATACAGAACTATCGAAGAAGGCGCTGCTCATAAACCTAGCGATATGATTGCTATAGACGCAATATTTAGTCCAGTTTTACGAGTACGCTATAAAGTTGAAAATACCCGCGTAGGCCAAGCTACCGATTTAGATCGTCTACTAATAACAGTTGATACAGACGCTTCTATTACACCACAAGATGCTTTCGAAGAAGCTAACGCTGTGCTATTAAACCAATACACCGCTTTAGCCGGTAAAACTCGCGTAGAAGTTCAAGACCCTGCAAAAACAGGTGCCAATGAAGGTGAATTTGGAAGTGATATCATCGGTGATGAAGCATCAGCACTCAATACTTCTATTGATGACCTTAACTTGTCAGCTCGCACTACTAATGCACTAGTTAACAATGATATTCACACTATTCGCGACCTATTCGCTCTAAATGATGCAGAACTACGCGACCTAAAAGGTTTTGGTTCAAAAGCATTAGACGAAGTTAAAGATAAATTAGCGGAGCTGGAGCTTTAGACATGCACCGCCACGGATATAAAGGTCGAAAATTTCATAGAGAGCGCGATCAACGCCGAGCTCTTATTAAGGGATTAGCTGATTCATTGATTAAGTACGAAACAATTGAAACTACTTTACCTAAGGCTAAAGAAATAGTTCCTTATGTAGAAAAGCTAATTACCAAGGCAAAAATAGGCGATCTTCATAACAGACGCCTAATCATTAGCCACCTTCAAACAATTGCTAGCGCACACAAACTTGTAGACGAAATTGCTCCTAAGCTTGGCGCTCGCAGCAGCGGTCACCTAAGAATCGAAAAAACTGTAACTCGACGTGGTGATAACGCACAACTTGCTAGGGTATCTTTTGTAGATGACCTTAAGAGTGCGCCTGTAGCTAAAACTGCCAAGGTAGAAACAGTCAAGAAACCAGCACCTAAGAAGTCTGCTACGCCAAAAACTGCAGCTAAGGAGTCAAAATAATGAGTACATTCAGCGCTAAACCAACAGATGTAACCCGCGCATGGTACATGATTGATGCTACAGAAGCTCCTTTGGGTAGAATTGCTACTGAAGCAGCAAAAATCCTTATGGGCAAAAATAAGCCTCAATTCACAAAACATATAGATTGCGGAGATTTCTTGGTAATCATTAATGCTTCAGGTACTGTTGTAACCGGTGACAAGATGAAGAAAAAAATGTATTACAAGCACAGTGGTTATCCAGGTGGCTTAAAAGAATTAAGTTTAGAACAAAAAATGGCTTCAGACCCTACTTTTGCTATAACCAAGGCTATTCGCGGCATGTTGCCAGTCAATAAGCTTCGTGACCCTAGGTTAGCTCGACTAAAAGTATATGCTGATAGTGATCATGCTCATACTGCTCAGTCGCCAAAACTAATTAAAGTTAAGGATATTAAATAATGGCTAAAAAAGATTCATATTTTTACGCTATTGGACGTCGTAAAAGCGCATCAGCTAGAGTGCGTATCCAAAGTGGCAAAGGCCTAATCACCATAAACGATAAACCAGCTCAAGAATATTTTGCTGAGAGCAAGTATTTACTCAATAAATTGAGCCAACCCTTTGATGTATTAGATTTGAATGACAAGTTCGATACCAGCGTAGTAGTTAATGGCGGCGGACATGAAGGTCAAGCCGAAGCTATTAGACTTGGTATTGCTAAAGCACTCGTTGTACTTAACGAAGACTACAAGAGTACTCTAAAACGAGCAAATCTACTTACACGCGATGCACGTGAACGTGAACGCAAGAAATTCGGCCTCAAAGGCGCGCGCAAGCAACGTCAGTTTACAAAGCGCTAAATTTAAATTGACTTCTAGGGTCAGTTGGGGTAATTTAAATACTATGTACAATATCAGCAAAATGTTTTGGTTTTACTTTACACGCGTAAGCGTTAGGCGTTTTGCTGCAGATATTCTCTAATCAACAATAATCACGAGCAGTAAAATCGCCGAGAACCGGCGATTTTTTAATTAAGGAAAAGATATTATGGAAAGAACAAATTATGCAAAACACATCGATGCAGCTATCAAGTTGCCACCTTCTGATGATGTAATACAAAAACGATTAGATATTTCTAATGCACTAGAAAATCATGAGGACAATCTAATCTCAATTATTGGTCCATGCCCATTAGTTGATGAATACGAGATTATTCATAACGAAGCAGTAACTAAAGCTGAGATAGATGATAATTTGAGCAATCTGCTATCGCTAGACAGACAGTGCTTCACAAAGCCTCGGACCAATCCAGAAGACTGGCAAGGACTAGATAGCAGCGACAGACCAGCTGCTCATCGTATATTACATAAATTGAGTAATGAATTTGCTAATGTCACTGCAGAAATCAGAACATTAGAAAATTTAGAATTATATGCTGCCAAACTTAGTTTTGTGTGGACAGGTGGCCGTAACGTCGGCAATACTGAGCTTGTGCAACTGTTAGCTTCTTACGATAAAACCCTGCCAATAGGTGTTAAGAATGGCTTAGACGGAGATATTGAGCCAGCACTAGACCAGATTAGAGCAATCAACGATATCAGGCAGGGCGATGGTGCGCCTGCGGTATTAATATATAGAGGTGGCAGCAATGCCATCACACCGCGTCAATCTGATGATGCCTACAAGCGTGCATACGAAAAAACAGACGGTAAGATCATACGTGATAATGCCCACGGCACTGAGATGGCATATAATCCCGGACAAGAATTCGAGAAGAGTATAGAAGGACAAGTACTGGCATCAGAAGCTATTATTAAGCTAGCTAGGCAAGGATTTGCGCCAGCTGGTGTAATGAATGAAGCTAGCGAGCTTGAGAGCATAATGGATCCGCATATGTCACTTGAAACGGCAATTCATTACGTTAAGCAGCTATATGCTGCCAAATTAGGCCGATTGACAGTAGGTGCAGCCGTTGCTGCTTAAAAACCCGCCCTATTAGAGCAACTTTGCAATAAATCATATATAATAAATACATAAATAACATCTTATTGAAGAGAGAAAAAATGAATAGC
>JBAXMV010000042.1:0-5114 GCA_037134095.1 bacterium
AAATAACCCTTCTCTAAAAAAGAAGGGTTATTTTTTTGGCTTAGTAAAGTAGTTGTATGCCAAGGTAACTAAGCAAAGAACATAGCTTAGTGCAGCCACCACCAAGCTCCAGCCGGCTAGGTCTGGCGACCAGGTTGGTGACAAAAAAGAGAACTTATATAGCGAGTCAGAAATAACTGGTGGCATGGCCGCATTGTGTGATTTGACGTACTGCTCGATGCAAGGCACACGGTTACGTCCAGAGAAGTCACTTGAGTTTTGTTGCTCGCAGGCTTTTTGGGCTTCTGTGTATATTTGGTTGTTAGCGGCCGTAACTGCGCTGCCATTGGCGGCCACTAGCCTTTCGTAGGTGTATTTGAGTTGCACTGGAGGATACGGGGCGTTAGGGCCGCTACTTAGGTTAGTGTTCATGTGTGTGGTTACATAGTTTTGTAGATCTTTTAGGGGTTGATTGATATCAGTGTTGTTTTTGTCGGCCGTATAGACTGCTTGCCTGAGTGTAATCATGTGTTCGTTGTTGGCCCTAAGAGCAACTACCGCAACAACCGTACTGAGTACAGCTACGGCCAGGAAATACTGAGGCTTTACGTGAATATTTTTTATTTTACTCATACTACTAATGATTATAGCCTGAAAAGGGGTGGACGATAAACGGTCATCGCGCTACTCTGTAAACATGCATATTTATTTCTCAGGCATAGGTGGCGCCGGTATCGGCCCTCTAGCTCAAATTGCCAAACAGGCTGGATACCAAGTATCTGGATCTGACAAACAAAACTCTAGCTATATTGAATACCTCAAGAAAAACGGTATATCAGACATTGTAATCGGGCAAACAGAAGCCGACATTTCAGCAATCCACCAAAAAAACCCAATCGACTGGCTGGTATACACATCCGCCCTGCCGATGGAAAACCCTAACGCCCCAGAACTAGTTTTCTGCAAAACAAATGGCATCAAAAACACCAAACGCGATGATTTGTTAAATAAAATTTTAGAAGACAAAAAACTAAAATTAATTGCCATCGCTGGCACTCACGGCAAAACTACAACTACGGCACTGACCACCTGGCTATTCAAGCAACTTGATATCCCCGTGAGTTATATACTGCCAGCCAAAACGAATTTTGCAGACATGGGCGCATACGTCGAAAAGAGTGAATATTTCATATATGAAGCCGATGAATTTGATCGTAACTTTTTGGCATACTCACCACACATCAGCCTGATAACAGGGGTGACATGGGATCATCACGAAATATTTTTAACACGTGATGACTACAAAAACGCCTTCAAAGAATTTATCGAACAAAGCGAAACCACTTATCTGTGGCAGGAAGATTACGACTATTTGCAGTATCCCGAAACTCCAAATGGAGTAAATGTACTAAACAACAACGAGCCACAAATTAGTGACATCAAATTGCTTGGCAAATATAATCGACAAGACGCCTGGTTAGCCATGCAAGCTGCCGCCAAAGTAAGCGGCAAAACACTTAACGAGTTAATGGATTTGGCAAGCGACTTCCCTGGCCTCAGCAGACGCATGGAGCTTATTACTGAAGGACTTTATAGCGACTACGCCCATACTCCGGAGAAAATTACTGGCGCAATGAGCGTTGCTAGTGAAATGGCGAAAGAAGCCAACAAAAAACTAGTAGTTGTTTATGAGCCCCTTACCAACCGTCGTCAGCACTTCATGAAAGATGACTACAAAGATTGCTTTAAAGGCGCCGAAAAAGTTTATTGGATTCCTAGCTATTTGGCCCGAGAAGACCCCAGCCAAGCAGTATTAGAGCCTAGAGAGCTTATAACTCACCTGGCTGATCCGAGTATTGCGCTAGCTATGGAACGAGATGAAAAACTACTTGAGGCTATCAAGAACCACCTGGCGGCAGGCGACATGGTTGTAGCTATGGCTGGTGGTGGCGGAAACAGTCTAGACGAATGGCTTCACAAAAATTTTTAGCGGTTATCGCCGTCACCGCCTAGTACGCCCCGGTCTTTTCTGCTTTTTAACTTAGACAGGTTGGTTTTGGCAATTTCATCTAGTGGCACACCTAGGTCATTGGCAAATACTGCTATGTACCAAAGCACGTCGCCAATCTCTTTGGCCATTTCTTTTTTATCTTGCTCAGATATTACACTGTTTTTGTCGCGGATTATTTTTTTGAGTTTTTCGGCTACCTCACCGGCTTCGCCGTTTAGCCCCAGCACCCAGTGCAACATGTCTTTAAAAGGATCATCGGTAGAAATTACAGTTGATAAAGCAGCTTTTTGATATTCCTCAAATGTCATAAGTCTATTGTAACAGCCCCTTTGCGCAGCACTTCTATTTCGTCATCTAGGATCCTTATGAGCGTTGACGGTTGATTGCCAGTCGTGTCGCCACCATCGACATATAGCTTAATTTTGTCGCCAAAAGTCTGCTTAGCTTGGTCTATTGTATTGGCTGTTGGCTCACCAGGATTATTGGCGCTACTTGTCAGCAGTGGCCCGGTGATTGTAAGCAGCTTTTGGAGTTGGTCGTCTTTAGGAATACGTACTGCTAGGCTATTTTTTGATTGATGGAGATATTCTAGATCTGGATTGGCACATGGAATAACTACGCTTATAGCTCCAGGCCAGTACTCCTCTACGGCTTTTAGATAGCGATGCTTTAGCCCTAGATCCTCGAGCTGTTTAATGTTGGCAGCTATCAAAGTGCCTGGCTTGTGTTCACGATTTTTTAGTTTATACAGGTTAGTTACGGCCAGTACGTCTGAGGCACGAGCTGCTAGCCCATAGACCGTATCGGTAGGAATTACTGCTACAGCGCCAGGGGTGTTCAAAAAATCTGCTACGGTTTCTGGGTTAAAATCATGTTTATTCATAAGTCGCATTAATTGTAGCACGCGCCAAATCACTGATTAAACTCTGTTATTATTGAATGAATAAATGATTAAACAAATTTTAATAGCTTTAAAGCGTTTTGTAGTTTTAGTTCCCGGAATTGCAATTACATATTTTGCGGTACGTGATGTTTTGCCTTATTTCGACAAAAGACTGCCGGTTAGCTTAGCCGTATTATTTACCTACGTCTTGACGGCTTACGTAATGATCCCGGCAGCCATACGTTTGGTGCGGATTTTTAAACCTGCCAAGCACTTACCACTGTACTGTGTAACTCCAGATGGTTTTGCCTCTGATCCATTGAATATCGGCATCATGGCTACTCGGCGGCAGCTTATTACCACCATGGAAAATAGTGGCTGGCACCAATCTGATCGCCATAGTTTCAAGAATATTGCCAGAGTAGGTTTTTCGATATTACTAGGTGTTGAATATAAAAATGCGCCAGTCAGCAGTCTTTACTTGTTCGGTAGAAAACAAGACCTAGCCTTCCAAATCCCCATAGAGGGCGCCGGTGGCAACCGACATCATGTGCGCTTTTGGGCAACTACCTATGACAGCAAAGGTAAACTAACCTTCAATGGAATTCATTGGCATAATCGTCAGGCCCACCTAAAAGGAGATGATTTACTATGGGTCGGCGCTGCATCACTCGACAATGGTTTTGGATTTATAAAACATAATCTACAGATAACTCATATGATCGATCCCGACACCAACAAAGAGCGACAAGTAGTAATCGACCAATTAAATGCGAAAAAACTTATTACAAAAACCGAAACTATACGGCTTGGAAGACCCTACAAATTAATCAACCGGGTGTTTAGAGGATCGCTTCACACCGATGGCATGATGACCATAGTTCATCTCAAAAAGTAATTATTTTTTCGGTGGTAGCGGTACAAGTGCGCTAGTAGTTTTTTGGTACTCGCGGTACTCGGCATCTTTAGCGCGGCGTTTCTCGATTGGCGGAATGCCTGAAACAAAAATTATTAAATAGCTAATCAGTAGGGGGCCAATTAGGCCGACAAAACCCCATTTGGCCTGCAAAGCAATGATGCCAATTCCCCACCATTGGGCTAGTTCACCGAAGTAGTTAGGGTGTCTGCTGTATTTCCATAGGCCGGTTTTTAGAACTTTAGGACGCTTCTTGTCTTTTAGATAATTGGCTAGTTGCATGTCGGCTATAGCTTCAAACGCAAACCCAATCGCCCATATATAAGCTCCGGCTAGTGTCAGCCACTGCCAGTCGAGATTGGCAGGACCGCTGGCTACAATAATTGGCGAAGCAACGGCTAGCATAAGTAACCCTTGGGTTAAAAATATTGAGAGGTAGGCCCGAAGCCAGTAATTACCTTTCCATTTTTTGGTCAGCTCTATGTAGCGTGGGTCTTCTTTTTTGCCGCGAGCTCTAAGACCGATATGAACAGCTAGGCGAACACCCCAAACCGCTACTAGAAGTGCTATGACATAGCTACGAAAACTTGGACGATGCAAGGCAGTAGCAACTGCGATTAGTACAAATCCAAGTCCCCAAGCAATGTCTACGCTGTCGATTCTTTTTCTTAAATACGCAACCAAGAAAAAAGCTGTCATAAACAAGAAAACTAGCGCTACATCAATTAATGCAACTTTCAAGACAGAAGGCTGAAACAGCGGTGTGCAGTCTATTGAGTTAATAAAATTATGATGTAAATGCATAGTTTATGGGGTTAAGCGGTTAATGTCTCTTGGGAATAAAATTGCTTCTTTAACATTAGCTAATCCTATGACCTTTTCGGTAAGTCGATCAATGCCGAAACCAAATCCGCCGTGTGCTGGCAAGCCATGCTTGAATGCAGAAACATAGGCTGCAAAACCAGGATCACTAGGATCAACGCCAGCTTCTTTCATCTGCTGAAGCAAGATTTCTAATCTGTGTTCACGCTGAGGAGCGGTAGAAATTTCGATACCCCTAAACAGCAAGTCGGCTGAAAGGGCGGTGTCGTTGTCGCCCTTCATATGATAAAACTTCATTTTACTGGCTGGCAGACCTGTAGCAAACACTGCTTCGCAGCCATCGTTTTTCTTGGCGTACTCACAGATCCATTTTTCTTCTTCTGGAGTAAGATCAATCTCTTGGCTAACATCTTTGCCAGTTGCCTTGCTAAACATTTCATGAATCTCGGCCATTGAGTATCTAGGGAATTCTGGCTTAAGTTTAAGTTCGGGAGCGTTTAAGC
>JBAXMV010000043.1:0-5022 GCA_037134095.1 bacterium
TTTGTATGTCGAATCCGCCTTCTGGGAAAAGATTAGCAAATCTTTCTGGGTCTAGGTGCGTTCCAGCATTATCAGTCCATACGCCGACCATAACTGCGGTGTTGATGTGCGGGCATCGATCATCGCTAATAAGATTCAGTACCGAAACAGCGCCAGATGAATGACCAACAATGAGATTATCCGAAAAATCCCAGTCACTGTTAAAAAGAAAATTATTGTAGGTGCTACGATTTGGAGTGTCGTTGGCAGGCAATTCTGGCACCCATACCTGATAACCTCTGTCCTCTAGGTATTGCTTGAGCCACGGAAACCAGTTTCGTTCAGGTGTGGCATTGGTGCCGTGAAGGATAACTGCTCGCTTCACTCCGTGCTACTCCTTGGCGGAAGTTTTTTCGGCTGCTACAACCAGTTTTGCGATTTCGTCCATAACTTTAGGGTTGTCTGACAAATATTTTTTAGAAGCTTCACGTCCTTGGCCAATTTTTTCGCCTTTGTAGGAGTACCATGCGCCAGCTTTTTCGACTACATCACACTCGGCAGCCAAGTCTAAAATATCGCCGCTCTTGGATATACCCTGATTGTACATAATGTCGAACTCAGCTTGCCTAAATGGTGGTGCAATTTTGTTTTTAACAATTTTAACTCTGGTGCGATTTCCAATAATTTCATCGCCCTGTTTGATTTGACCAATCCGCCTGATATCGATGCGAACTGATGCATAAAACTTCAGCGCATTGCCGCCTGTAGTGGTTTCTGGGTTACCAAACATTACACCAATCTTCATACGAATCTGGTTGATGAATATTACAGTTACTTTACTTCGACTAATTACACCCGTAAGTTTACGTAGTGCTTGGCTCATCAGCCTGGCCTGAAGGCCCATGTGGCTATCGCCCATATCACCCTCGATTTCAGCCCGCGGTACTAGTGCTGCAACTGAGTCGACAATGATTAAATCAACAGCGTTAGAACGAACAAGAGTTTCGACTATTTCAAGAGCTTGCTCGCCGTTGTCTGGCTGGCTCAGTAGTAGATTTTCGATATCTACACCTATACGCTTGGCATATGCTGGATCAAGAGCGTGCTCTGCATCAATAAAAGCAGCTGTTCCACCATTACGCTGAACTTCGGCAATAGCGTGCAGGGTGAGTGTTGTTTTACCTGAAGATTCAGGACCAAATACCTCTATGACACGACCTTTTGGAATACCGCCACCCAAGGCCATGTCTAGAGACAAACTGCCTGTAGAGGTAGTCTCTACATTGGTAGAATAGGCTTCTCCGAGCTTCATAATTGAACCTTTACCAAACTGTTTCTCGATAGTATCTAGAGCCAGGCCCAAAGCCTTTGACTTGCCATCAGCGCTAGACTCTTTAGGCTCCATTGTCTTAGTAGTTTTAGCTTTTGCCACGTGGTTATCCTCCTGGAGTTTTATGAAAGGGTTATTACCCTGTTATTAATATTTTATCACTTTAAACAATTTATGCAGGAGTAGAAATTGCTACAGCTTGTAGAAGTATTAAATTTTAATAACAATTTAATCTATCAAAAATGCTTCTGCTTTTGCACCGAAGTTGCTATGATTATAGGAAGATGGGTGGACATTTCAGGGCAAACAAGTCGAACGGATTTACGCTCATCGAGCTGACAGTCATTATTTCGGTGATTGGCATCCTAGCGGTGCTGACTACTGCTGTAATTATTCCTGGTAGCAAAGAAAAAACTAGACACACGAAAGCCATGAGTGAAATGAGCACAATATCAGATGCGGTGCATCTATACACTGCCAAATACAACGAGTACCCAGCTGATTCCCCGAATGCGGTTCCTGAAGTGCTGAATGAATTTATCAAAAATGATGGAGTCGATCCAAATTGGCCCAATGCGCCATGGTCTGGAAGTACCTATAGCGTCAATAATTGGCCGGCTGACGATAACGGCAATCAAGAAACCCACCAGATAACCATTAAATTTTGTAATGTCGGCGATGAAGCCACCTGCAAAAAGAATTTTCCAAAACAACCATGGGTTAAAGAAGACTGGGACAGCTACAGCACGGTCTATATGTGTATTTCAGGATCATGCCGCAGCGACCAAAACAAACCAGTTAGTCATCCAGGAATGTGTATGAATTGTGGATCATCAATGAAACAGATGGGTAATTAAAAATGCGCATACCTGACTCCCTGGTTGAGAAAATTCTAAATAACAGTGGCAAGTTTAGCTCTGAGCAAATCAACGGCTTAAAGCAGCAAGAATCAGAGCAAAAAAAGCCACTTCAAGATTTGGTAATCAGCAATAATTTACTGTCGGAAATTGATTTTACTAAACTCTACGCTAACGAAATTGATGTACCCTACACCGAGATTAAAGCCAATGACATAAGTATCGAAACTCTCAAGAAAATTCCTGAAGAAATTGCTAGACAATACAATGCTGTAGTATTTAAGACTGACGAAAACGGAACTATTAATGTCGCTTTGCAAGATCCAGACGATGTCCAAACAATCAATTTCTTGCAGAAACAACTTGGCTCAGAAATTAAAGTATTTATTGCTCCAAAAAGTATGATCCAAGAAGCCCTTGACCTGTATCGAGATAATATAGCCAATGAACTTACCAAAGTAATTCAAGGCGCAGAAGATAATGGCCAACAAGAAACTGTCAGCGAAGATCCCGTCGACGAAGATTCAGCAATCGCCAAAACCGTTAACATCCTAATCGACTACGGAGTCAAAGCTGGAGCCAGTGATATACACATCGAACCTCGTGAAGACTTTGTAACTGTGCGTTATCGAATAGACGGTGTCCTTAAAGAAGCCAATAAATTACCCCTCAAGATTCTCGGCTCACTAGTAAGCAGGATAAAAATTTTGAGTAATCTTAAAATAGATGAGCACCGAGCACCTCAAGACGGTCGTTTCAAGGTAGAAGTTGGCGGTCAAGTTTATGCACTAAGAGTTTCAACCATGCCAGTACTAGATGGCGAAAAGGTGGCGCTCAGAATACTTAACGAGTCAAGTAAGCCCGCGGATTTCAAAGAACTTGGATTTTGGGGCAGTGCCCTACAAAACCTAAGCCACTCCATTGCTCAGCCTCACGGCATGGTGCTGGTGACTGGACCAACAGGATCGGGTAAATCAACCACTCTCTTTAGTATTCTAAGTAAACTCAATACTCCAAACATCAATATTGCAACGGTTGAAGATCCAGTCGAATACCACATTATTGGCGCCAATCAGACTCAAGTAAACGCTCAGGCAAAGATGACGTTTGCAAATGGCCTACGAGCCCTGCTCAGGCAAGACCCAAACATCATAATGGTCGGAGAGGTTAGAGACAGCGAAACAGCCGATCTAGCGATTCAAGCAGCCCTTACCGGACATCTAGTATTTAGTACCCTGCACACCAACAATGCCGCGACTGGCCTGCCCCGTCTGCTAGACATGCACATCGAACCTTTTCTAATAGCCAGCACCATCCGCTCGATTGTAGGCCAAAGATTGGTCAGAAAAGTTTGCCAATATTGTAGCGAAGCATACACACCCGACGGCGATATGCTGATCAAACTGGGTGCGTCATTTAATTTTGAAGCGAATGGCGGCATGACCAAGATTCATGACATGGAAGTCTTGGCTGCCAAAGACGGAATTGGTGCTTCCGAGAAAGTGACTACTGAGACCGAACTGAGCAGTTCCTCGTCAGGCATATCTCGTCTATGGCGAGCCAGCGATGAAGGATGCGATGAGTGTAATCACACAGGCTTCAAGGGGCGCATAGGCATATACGAAGTACTTAACAACTCACCGCAAATTCAAAAAATGATAGTTGGCAACAGCACCAGTGAAGCAATACAACAAACCGCTATCTCTGAAGGGATGCTAACTATGCAAATAGACGGATTAATTAAATCCCTGCGCGGACTCACCACAATTGAAGAAGTCTTAAGAGTGACTGTTCAGGAATAAAATGCATTACAAGTACCGCGCTACCACCAAAGATGGTCAAGACATAAGTGGAGTATCCGAAGCTACTAATCGCAAAAGCTTAACTGCTAGTCTGCGCAAACAGGGTTTACATCCAGTATTCATTGAAGCCCAAAAAAACAGCGTAATAACAGATAGATTCAAGAATTCTACTAAGTTTAAAAGCAATGAGCTAGTTATCTTTACCAGGCAACTATCAACCATGGTTTCAGCCGGGGTTCCCTTGCCCAGGTCATTAAACGCCTTGCAGCAAAATGTACAAAATCAGTATTTGAGATCTGTTATGGCCGGAGTTGCCAAAGATGTAGAAAGTGGCACTAGTCTGGGTGATTCATTCGCAAAATACCCTAAAGTTTTTTCGAGTGTCTACGTAAACATGGTACGAGCCGGTGAAGAAGGTGGAATTTTAGACGAAATTCTAAAGCGATTAGCGAATCAAGTTGAACAAGACGCTTCAATTCGTCGAAAAGTTAAAGGCGCCATGATGTACCCGACGGTGATTTTGACAGTTACAATTATCGCCTTTTTTGGAATCATGCTTTTTATAGTACCCAAGCTCGGAAAAATTCTAACTACCCTGGGCGGACCAAACGCCAAACTCCCCTTTTACACACAAGCCCTGCTAAGTGTTAGTGACTTCTGCGTTCAGCCCACAATTATGGGTATCCTACCAATTCCCTTGATCAATAAAATCCCAAATATTTTTGTAATTGTTGCAGTAATTGCAGTGGCAGTTATCTATATTCTTAGATACATTAAGACTCCAAAAGGAAAATATAAATTTCACTCCTTACTCCTAAAAACACCGGTGGTTAACAATATTATCCTGAAAGTTGCGATAGCCCGGTTTTCGAGGACTTTTGCTTCTTTGATGGGTGCTGGCGTGAATGTCCTTGAAGCGCTGAGAGTTACGGGTGCAGCCATCGGTAATGTGGTGATTGAGCAGGATTTACAAAAAGCCGCTGAAGCCGTTAAAAACGGTCGCCCTTTGAGTGAACCACTCAGTAAAAGTAAGTATTTCCCACCAGTGGTAGCG
>JBAXMV010000044.1:0-4797 GCA_037134095.1 bacterium
GCTATATATCTTGATTACGCTGCTGCTTCGCCCATGGACGATCGCGTCTTGGCAGCTATGCAGCCATATTTTACTGCAAATTTTTATAATCCATCGGCTACTTATTTAGCTGCCAGTGACGCAAAAAAAGATCTAGATGAAGCTCGAGCTTTGGTAGCTCATTGGTTGGGAGCCAGGCCTAGTGAAATTATTTTCACAGCAGGTGGCACAGAAGCTAACAACATAGCAATTAATGGCGTTATGAAATCTTATCCAAAATCTAATGTGATCATTAGCGCGATTGAACATGACTCAGTTCGCGGCGTGGCTCATCAAGCAAATTTCAAGGAAGCTAAAGTTAATGAAGATGGCCGTATAAACATCCAAGATCTTACCAGCAAGATCGATGACAATACTGTTTTAATTAGTATAATGCATGCCAACAACGAGATCGGCACAATCCAACCAATCAAAGAAATTAGCGAAATTGTCTCAAAAATTAGCCGACAAAGGCTAAAAGACGGCAACACCACACCACTACTTCTTCACGTAGATTCCTGTCAGGCAGCTAATTATTTAGACCTGCATGTTGCCAGACTGGGCGTGGACTTGCTAAGCATCAATGGCGGCAAAATATATGGCCCTAAACAAATTGGTGCTTTGTATGTCAAAGGCGGCGTTAAACTTTCTCCTACATTGTTCGGTGGTGGCC
Organism: bacterium; assembly: GCA_037134095.1. Classification (GTDB taxonomy): domain Bacteria; phylum Patescibacteriota; class Saccharimonadia; order Saccharimonadales; family UBA4665; genus RGVC01. The sequence continues at coordinate 692 of JBAXMV010000044.1, forward strand.
AAGAGCAAGGCCTACGAAGCGGCACTCAGAACGTACCAGCCGCAATAGGCCTAGCCAAGGCCCTAGATATCACTCAAAAAATGAAGAATCAAGAAGTACCAAGACTACAAAAACTGCAAAAACTTTTTATAGATTTAATTGAGAAAAACATCCCTAACGCTGTGATTAATGGGTCAGTCAAAACTCGACTGCCCAACAATGTTCACTTGACTATAGAAAATACCGACAACGAAACTGTGTTAATTAAACTCGACGAAGCCGGAGTCCAGGCGGCAGCTGGATCGGCTTGCAGTGCAAGCAGCGACGAGCCTTCTCATGTACTCAAAGCTATTGGGCTCAGCACACGGCAAATCCAATCAAGCTTACGGTTCACTATGGGTAGAAATACTACCGAAAAAGATGTCCAAGAAACCGTGGCCAAGTTAAGCCAAATCGTAAACCACTAATCACTAGCTACAATTAGTAACCAAAAGCGTTATAATATTGGCTAGTACTATGCGTTACAAAAATAAAATAACGAGTTTCATTATAATTTTAGCGGCCTTTACCGTGTTTGCTGTGGCGTCGCCAATTTACGCTGCCACAAATAATACAAAATCTGATCCTAGCGTGACGCAAACTCTAACCAAAACCTACAATGCCGATCCATCAGTCCAGATTGGCATGCTGGTTAAACTCAAAAAAGGCGACACTAATTCGGTTGTTGCCCTAGATGGTAATTCTGTTAAGGACTTGTTGGGCGTAGCCGTCAGCCAAAATAGTACCAGCCTAAGCCTCACTCCATCAGTAATTACGGCACAACAGGTGCTAGTTACTACTTCGGGCAGAGTCGGAGTATTAGTAAGCAACCAGAACGGCCCAATTAAAAGCGGCGATGGCTTAGCAGTTTCATCGATAGACGGAGTTGCAATGGCAGCAGCGGCTACGCAAAAGCAAATAATTGGTAAAGCCGCTGGTGATTTTAACGGCAAAAATAATGTTATTGGTACCATCACAGTTAAAGACAATCTAAATAAGCAACAAAAAGTTACAATTAGCCGCGTATATGCTGTAATTTCGCCTAGCTCTAACCCCCAATATCAGCAGCAAGTTGATTTTGTGCCTGGTTTTATGACATCCATTGCCAATACGGCCGCCGGCAAATCAGTCAGTGTGGCAAGAATTTACATGAGTTTAGCCGTGCTAGTTTCGACTGTAATTATTGCCGGAAATTTGATGTACGCTGGAGTCCGCAGCGGCATGATTGCAGTGGGCAGAAATCCATTGTCAAAAACATCAATTATTAGGAGCTTAATCCAGACCGCAATTGTGGCTTTAATTGTTTTCATTATAGGGGTATTTGCAGTATACTTACTACTAAAGCTTTAACGCTTTTAAACGTAAATAATTTTAGCGAAAAAGAAGCTTAGGTGGGTAACAAACTATGACGCTTTGGTGGTTGATTATCATACTAGCAACACTCGCGCTTTTGGGGGTTGCTTTTTTGTGGTTGGCCCTAAAAATTAACACCTTAGCAGACTACTTAAATCCCAAAAATAGAGCATTAGATGGTGCTGCCGAACAAGATGTAGAGCATTTATTTGATAAACAATTCCGAGAAGAACTGCGTAACAGAGGCCGTATGCACTTCGAAAAAATCATTGGTGAAAATGCAGTCTTTTTGCAACAAGATTTAAGGCTTACCACAGGGCAGCTCAATGATTACATGAAAAACGAAATCACCCAGAAGCTCAAAACAGAATTCGATAGGTACGAAAAATCTATTATGGACGCCAACGCCATAGCCATGGACTCAATCAAGAAAACCAATCAGGCCGTCGATGAACAGCGAGAAATAATAACCCAAGAAGTGCAGAAACAAATACTAGTGGAAAAAAAGAAAATTATTGATAAGTTCGAGGCTAATATGTCGGATATTATCAACCACTACGTTTTAGATGCAATTGGCAATCAAGTAGACCTGAACAATCAGCTAGAATTTATTTTGTCGGAACTGGAAGCCAACAAGAAAGCCATGATTGAGGACATCAACAATGGAGCATAAAACTACCGCAGCTGTGCAGAAGAAGCATGATTTTAAGCTGCCACTGACAGTCTCTACGAAAGTTGATATCGGCAGACTCATAAGGGAGCTAGAAACTTTAGATAATTCAGCGCGCAAAAATGAATTACTTAAACAATCGGCAGCAACTGACCTGGGCGACATTAGTGCGAGCATGAAAAACTTACTAGAAATTAACAAATTAGACTTACAAAAGAATCAGGACAGATTAGTAATTAAAGCCTTTTTGAATGACTTAAAAAAACAGGCACCAGTAATTTATATAAGTTTTAGCTCTGACCCACCAGCAAAATTTATGGAACAAATTACTGAATGGTTTAGGCGCGAGATTAACCCTTCAGTTCTACTTAGTGTAGGCATGCAACCCAAGATTGGAGTCGGATGTATAGTCAGGACTGCTAATAAACAATTTGATATGTCGCTCGGCAAAGATTTCGACAAAAAACGAAGCCTACTACTAGACAGAATTTCATTGACCAACGAAGAGGCCGGACTAAGTAACTTCATTCCCGTCCAGGCCGCCCCTCAGGAGCAAGCGTCGTGAGTACGGGCAACAAAAACTTCGACAAATTAGTTGAAGCAGGCAATGCTATGGGTGAGGTTGTGGCAGTTGATAAGTTCTTGATAAAAGTTTCAGGGATGCAACCCGTAGCAGTACATGCCTTGATTTTATTTGATGACGGCAGCAAAGGGTTTGTGCAGCAAGTCGATAATGATTTTGTGGTTGTACTTCACCTGGGGTCTGAGATGCTCAGGACAGGTACCTTGGCGGTCGTACAAAATCAGGAGTTCAGATGCAAGGTTGGCAAAGATTACATAGGCAGAGTCATAACGGCAACTGGCGAACCCCTGGACGGCAAAGGCCCGATTGCTCCAGACGCTGTATGGCCAGTATTTAATAATGCCCCAGCACTTTACGAGAGAAAACTGCTAGAAGACCAAGTAGAAAGCGGCGTATTGGCCATAGATTCTTTATACCCGATAGTCCGCGGACAGCGCATGGCTCTTGTGGGCGACAGCAAATCTGGTAAAAGTACTTTAGCAACTCAGCTAACTATTAATCAAAAAAACACCGATCAAGTAGTGGTATATTGTTTGATTGCCAAGCGCCGTAGCGATATCGATTCACTGCTCACCAGACTTCAAGAAAACGGTGGCTTAGACAATGCCGTAATCGTCGTATCGACAATGTTTGAGTCGCTAATCATGAGCTACATCGCACCCTATATAGCCTGCTCAATTGCTGAATATTTGTGGCAAAAATGCGATCAAGACACAATTATTATCTATGATGACTTAACATCACATGCCCATACTTATCGTGAAATAGCGCTGCTGACTGGCGTAAGCCCAGGTCGCGATTCATATCCGGGAGACATGTTCTATGCGCACTCTAGTCTACTCGAACGTGCCGGGCGATTGGACCGCAATGGTAAATGTCTAACATCTGTTCCAATCGTGCATGCTGCTAATGGCGATATCACCGCCTACTTACCAACCAACATAATGTCTATTACTGACGGACAGTGGATACTAGATATGGATGTCTTTAGGTCTGGTGTTAGGCCGGCCTTGAATGTTGGGCTGAGTGTGACTCGTGCTGGAGGTGTGGGACACAATAAACGGCAAAAGGCCTATGCTAGCCAAACATTAAAAATCTTAGCTGACTATAAACAAGCAGAAGAGTTTGCTCACTTCGGATCTGAGCTATCAGCCGACGCTAAACGGTCTTTAGAAATTGGTAAATATATTTTTGACCTAGTTACTCAAGGCCCTTCAGTCACCTTCTCGTTGCTGGCTCAACAGTTGATGTTTGATATAGCCTTAAACCTGGCAGCCGGCGAACAACTAGATACAAATGCGCTTAAGCTGAATGCTCCTGAGTATGCTGCCAAAATCACCAAAGATGAAGAGTTTGATAGTATCAGAGACCAGCTAAAAACCAAATGCGTAATTGCAGCCAAAAAGCCAGAACCCGCACCTGCCACGACTGAAGAAGCTCAAACTCAGCCAGCCGGAGCCAAGAAATGAAACACCCCAACGA
>JBAXMV010000045.1:0-4681 GCA_037134095.1 bacterium
CGACGAACACCTAGACAGCCATAAGCGGTGATGTTATAATAGTAGTTGGTCAGATTATTGACTAATCGCGTGCCTCGGCACGAGGAAAGTCCGGGCAGCAAAGGGAAATGGTAGTCGCTAACGGCGACCGGGGGTAACCCTAGGGAAAGTGCCACAGAAACGAAACCGCCAAGTTTACTTGGTAAGGGTGAAACGAGCGAGGTAAGAGCTCGCAATTCTCTACGGTGACGTAGAAAATAGGTAAACCCTACCTGCTGCAAGGAGATGGATTTCCTTAAGCCTAAAGCTTAGGAGTGTCCCACTGATAATTCATCAATTAAACCGCTCGAATCTGCGAGCAATCGCAGATCTAGATAGATGATTAGTCTAGACAGAACCCGGCTTACAGATAGTCTGACCAATAAAAAACTCCTCCTTGTAATTAGGAGGAGTTTTATTTTTCAGGCGTATTTATTTATTTTTGAGCTGCTTTTACAACTGCGCTAAATGCGTCTGGCTCATTGACTGCTAGTTCGGCAAGAACTTTGCGATCAAGAATAATGCTAGACTTTTTTAGGTCAGCAATTAGCTTGCTGTAAGTTGTGCCATTGATGCGGGCTGCTGCATTGATGCGAGCATTCCACAGTTGGCGAAAAGTTCGCTTCTTGTTTTTGCGATCGCGGGTAGCGTACTGCAAAGATTTGGTAACCGCTTGACGACCACGCTTGATGCTTACGCGGTTAGGGTGGCTAAAGCCTTTTGTAGCTTTACGGATTTTCTTGTGTTTAGCGTGACTGGCAACGCCTCTTTTTACTCTCATAATTTCTCCTTAAAAAGCGTAATTAAACGCCTAGATTCCTCTTGATGTTGCGGGCCATTGCGCCTGAGCGGGTAGTTAAACCAGATAGAGAACGCTTGCGGCTGCCACTTTTCTTACTAAGAAAGTGGTTTTTGTTGCTGTGTCCCACACGAACTTTTCCGTTCTTGCTGACTTTAGCGCGGTCTTTGGTACCGCTATGAGTTTTCAGTTTTGGCATTATTTTCTCCTTCTTTGTCGCTTACTTTAGCGGCTGGTTTCTTCCCACTGCTTCTGATAACGAAGTTTAGTTGTCGACCTGCTAGTTGAGGCTGTTGATCGACTATTATTGTATCACCAAAGTCCTCGATGACTTTTTGAGCGATGTTAAAACCTATTTCGCGGTGAGCTTGCTCGCGGCCTCTGTACATCAGGGTGATCTTGACCTTGTGTCCGGCCTCGAGGAATTTCGTGACCTTGTTCATTTTGATCGATAGATCGTGCGGGCTGATTTTGAGACCAAATCGCATCTGCTTCATGTCTAAGGTTTTGGCAGTTTTACGATTTTTTTGCAGCTGCTTGGTGCGCTGATAGTTGAACTTACCCCAATCTACGATCTTGCATACTGGTGGATCGGCCTCTGGTGATATCTCTACCAGATCAAGATCACGTTCGCTTGCAAGAGCTAATGCTTCCTGCTTGGTCAAAATTCCGAGCTGTTTGCCTTCTTCGTCGATGACTCGCATGCTTTGGGCTCGAATTTGATCATTCAAGCGGGTGTACTTAGCGATAGGGTTCGTCTCCTTTAAATGTTGATTTTAACGTAACTAGCATTCTAACAGATAGGGCCTCAGAGGTCAAATTGTTTTTGCTATTCAAACTCTAGGAATTCGATAGGCTAGCGCCTCGCTGATATGGGCTTGAGTGATGTTGCTGCTTTCTTCTAAATCGGCAATTGTGCGAGCGACCTTGACGCTGCGCATGTATGATCTTGCCGATACATTTAGTCTTGTTGAGGCGGCATTCAGTAATTCTTTGGCGTCATCATCGAGCAGAGCGTAATGCCGGATGTCAGCATTTGTCATGTCGTTGTTTAACTTACTGAAATCACCGTAGCGCTGGGCCTGCAGACGCCGGGCTTTTATGATCCGGGAGCGAGTTTTCTTGTCTGTTAAGTGGTCGGACTTACCAGTTAGCAATTTGTTGTGATCTACCTCGTGGACTGATGTAAACAGATCAATTCTGTCTAAGATTGGTCCAGAAAGGCGCTGTTTGTAGCGAGTAATTTGGTAGGGTTGGCAACTGCAATTACCGGTTGTGCCGTAGTAGCCGCAAGGGCAGGGGTTGGCAGTCGCAACAAGAATGAAATTGGCAGGATAATCGATAGAGTCTTTGGCGCGAGCAATGCTTATTACTCTGTCTTCTAGGGGCTGGCGTAAGCCCTCCAGGGTTGAGCGGCCAAACTCTGGTAGCTCATCAAAAAACAAAATACCTCTGTGAGCCAAGCTAATTTCACCTGGCCGCAAGTTGTGTCCGCCACCGGTTACCGATACATGGCTAGCACTGTGATGGGGTGCCCGAAAAGGCCTGGCAGTGATGATACGTTCGTAATTATGGCTTGCCAGGCTGTGCAGGTGCGTGACTTCCAGCACTTCCTCTCTGTTCAATGGGGGCATTATGCTAGGCAGCGATTTGGCAAGCATGCTTTTGCCGGTACCGGGTGGTCCGCTAAAAAATATATTGTGCCCGCCTGCCGCAGCAATTTCTAGGGCTCGCTTGGCTTGAAATTGGCCAACAATTTCACTTAAATGGACGTCTCCATCTGTTGATTTGCTAAGGTCTTGTAGTTTTCCGCCCTCAGTAATAATACTTTCAATCATCTCGGCGTTATTTAGATGATGAAAAAGCTGGCTTAAGTTGCTTACCGGCAAAAGCGTCACGTTGGGCACCAGCTGGGCCTGCTCAGCATTGGCTACTGGTATAAAAAAGGTTTCGATACCTTTAGATCTGCCGGTCAGGAGCTTGCCGATAATGCCTCGCACAGCGCGTACCGACCCGTCTAGGCCGAGTTCTCCTATGAAAGCCTGGTTATCCTGAATCGTTTGCGACAACTGGCCACTGGCGTACATGATGCTAACCGCCATGGCGATATCAAAGCTGCTATCTACTTTTGGCACATCAGCTGGAGCTAGATTGATGATTATTCGTTTCCGGGGCAGCAGAATACCACTGGTAGAAAATGCTCCGCGGAGCCTTTCTCTCGCCTCATCAACTGCTTTGTTGGCAAAGCCCACCACTATAATGTTGGGCAAGTTGTTAGACAGATGACATTGTATGTCTACAATAATTCCGTCGTTCCCACTGGATTTTATGCCTTTTACTTGGACACTCATAAGTGCCAAAAGTAAAACACCTTGTTCGGGAAGAGACAAGGTGTTTTAAGGATTATTTAAGGTTTTTATTTTGATTTACATTTTGGGGTGTTGGTTTTTTTGGTGGGACAACGACTTGCGAGAAATCGTCGTCCCTTTGATCGTTTTTATTTTTGAGCACTTAATTTATTCAAGCGCTAAAACTATCTTATATAATAGATAGGAACTCGTCAATAATAATTATGGTTAAATGCATACAAAAGCTGTGCATAACTTTTTTACAATGAGCTACTAATTAGCCAATAAACTGTTTCTAAGGTGTTAATAAGCATTAGAGGATTGACAAAAAGGGCTTCGCGTGCTAGTCTAGTAATTGTAAGTAACAAAAACAAAAACGTTCTAACAATTTAAAACGAAAAAGCTAGCCCTCTGGCGAGCCGATGTACTTACAACACGGAGGGATCCGTATTGTCGCTCTAAATGCCCTAAAGGCAAGTAGAGCGGTCAGTCTCGCTACGGACGACAAGCGCTACAATAGTCTAATTTTATACAGCGGATTTGTCGTCCTAGCACCAAAAAACGGGAAATAAGTTTGATAGGCCTGACAATCATCATGTTTTTCAGGCCTTTCAAGCTGCAAATCAGCGGTTGCCCTAAAGAAAAGGGGCGTAACTCCTTAAAAAACAGGGTATAAATGAAAACACACTGGATCAACCAACACAAAATAAGAAGCCTAGCCGGCTTATTTTTGGTAGATGCGGTGTTTTTTGGTTTAACTAACCCCAGTAAAGTACCGGCAGTACTACTTATTGCAGGCTTTGCGCTGATAGTCGTTAATCTCTACGCATTATCCTTAGGATTAGTTGCACTTTCTAGGTGGTATGGAATTTCTTTGGGGGCACATTCCAAGAAAGTAGTACTCATAATAACAGGGGTCACAGGAGCATTGATTGGGTTGCAATCGATGGGGCAGTTAAGTGTCCGTGATCTAGTCATCCTGATGCCGTTTGTAGCTATCGGTTACTTCTACAGCTCTTATCAAAAAACCTAAAAAGTTAAACCATAACTATTTTTCGCCTATGTTCAGGCTTGCTGTGCCTGTATAATAAGTACTATGAATCCTAAGAATAGTGAACTACCTAGTCCTAATCTGGAAGTGGGGGCAGCCGAACAGCTACCTAATGTAGAGAATAATGCCGAAAAAGTAGTTGCTGCACCCGAAAAAGCTGGCAATAAGACTACTCCGGTAGTTATTTCAACAGATCAGCAGCAAGCAGCTTCAGATGTTGCGGCTGCAGAGGCAGTATCAAAAAATGATTCAGCTACTGATGCATCTGCTACAACAACTAACGTTGTGCAAAATGTAAAAGATGATGGGGATTTGATCGAAAAAGAGTGGGTTGATAAGGCCAAGCAGATAGTTGAGAAGACACGGAGCGACCCCTATAAACAGAGCGAAGAATTGACCGTTATGAAAGCCGATTACATGAAGAAGCGATACGGTAAGGATATTAAAGTAGATAAGTAGATATTA
>JBAXMV010000046.1:0-4637 GCA_037134095.1 bacterium
TTAGACCTGCGCTCAAGGGGCCCGGCCGATATAAGGCGCCCATAGCGATAATATCTTCAAACTCAGACGGTTTAAGTTCTTTTAAGTAGCGTTTCATGCCGGCTGATTCAAACTGGAACACGCCTGTGGTATCGCCACGCTGGAATAACTGATACGTTTTTTTATCATCTAGAGGCAAGTTGTTGAGATCAATATCAATATTGTTCACTTTTTTGATTATGCGAAGGGTATTTTTAATAATTGTTAGGTTTGATAATCCCAAAAAGTCCATTTTGAGGAGTCCGATTTCTTCGATTGGACCCATAGCGTATTGAGTAGCTACAACGCCTTTTTGAGCCATTTCTAGAGGTGTATAGTGCACGATGTCTTCAGGAGCGATAACTACGCCAGCAGCGTGCACACCGTGCGAGCGTATGGTTCCTTCCATTTGGACTGCCAGGTCAAAGACTTTTTTGGCGGTAGGGTTGTTTTGATATTCGTTTTTTAGATCTTTGTCTTTTTTCAACGAAGTGGCTAGTGGGATGTGTCGGCCTTGAATTGGCGGTGGAATCATCTTCGCTAGTCGATCGGATTCTGCATATGGCACTTGTAGCACTCTGGCAACATCACGCACTGCGTTACGAGCAGCCATCCTACCAAAAGTTACTATATTAGCTACTTTATCGGAGCCATATTTGTCTACGCAATATTGAATAACCTCGTTGCGACGGCTGTCCTGTATGTCAATATCTACATCGGGCATACTAATGCGGTCAGGATTTAGGAACCTTTCAAAGAGTAGATCGTATTGCAAAGGATCTAATTCGGTTATTTTGATGGCATAGGCGATTATTGAACCGGCTGCGCTACCCCTGCCCGGTCCGAACACAATTCCCTTGTCTTTTCCCCAGTTAATAAAATCGGCCACAATCAAGAAGTATCCATTGAATCCCATCGAGCTGACTACACTCAATTCGTATTCAGCACGTTTGAGAATTGCAGCCGGTAGTCTTTGTTTGATTTCTTCTATCGAAATTTTACTGGCTTGATCTTCATCGTATTTCTTCAGTTTTTTCTTCTTGGGGTCATGCAGTCCATAACGCCAGGCTAATCCGGACCATAGTAATTTTTCTAAATAGGTCTGTTCTGTTTCACCCTCAGGTACAGGAAATTTAGGGATCAAAATTTTGCCAAGCTCTATTTCTACATCACACATGTCGGCAATTTTCTTGCTGTTGGTTATAAATTCAGGATGATCCTCGCCCCACCTAGCAATTATGTCTTCTGGGTGCGTAACGTATAGTTCAAAATCTTTGAGACTCATACGTTTTTCATCTGTCAAAAATGAACCTGTCTGTACGCAGAGCAAGATCTCGTGAGCTTCCTGGTCATTCTTTTTTAGATAATGGGCGTCACATGTTACGACACCAGGAATATTAAGTTCTTTGCCAATTTTCATTAACTGCTTATTAATTTTTACTTGTTCTACCCATTTGCTTGGATGATCTGGATGCCCATGATCCTGATATTCTAGAAAATATCGGTCGCCAAAAATATCCTTGTACCACTGAGCTGTATCTTTTGCTGATTCATACTGATCTTGCATCAGAGCATCGCCTATCTCTCCACTAGCACAGCCGCTCAGGCATATGAGTCCGTCGCTATATTTGGCTAAAGTTTCTCGGTCTATGCGGGGCTTGTAATAAAATCCTTCTAGATGAGCAATGGTAGATAACCGCATGAGATTTTGGTAACCTTGAAAATCTTTTGCGAGCAAAATGATGTGATAATACTGCTTGTCTTTGCCAGCTTCTTTGTCGCTCAGGGATCTAGATGCCATGTAAGCTTCCAAGCCGATGATTGGTTTGACTCCAGAACTTTTGCCCTCTTTATAGAATTCAATAGCACCACTCAAAGTTCCGTGGTCCGTCATCGCCACAGCTTCCATGCCAGCTTCCTTTACGTACTCAAAAAGAGGCGGCAATTTCGTAAGACCGTCTAGCAGGCTGTACTGGGTGTGATTATGTAAGTGAACATAATCACTATTTTTTAGTGTTTGTTTGTTGGTCACACCAAACGTCCCCTTAAAAAGAACTAGTTTCTGATACTAAAAAGTATAACAGCACTAACTGCCAATTAACAGGTAAAAATTACTATAAAAAGACTACTTTTGTAGGTATTTTTTGAGATTTTTTATTGAAGCGTTTGCTTGCTTAATAGCCTTGCGTAAATCAGCGTCTTGAGTGTCGCCTTCATGAATTGCACTAATCATTTCGCGAATTTTCTCTTTGGTGTCGTTAGCTGATACTTGGAGTTCGGCAAGTTCTTTTTTTGCTTTTATGCTTAGTTTGCCGCCTTGTTGTTTAGTTTTTTCTAAAGCTTGATCTAGTTCAGAATAAATTTTCTTTAACTCTTTCTCAGCTTCAGCAATTTTTCTGTCACTAACGTTCTTAATGTCTTTGCGGGTATCTTTACCGCTTTTTGGTGCAGTTAATAACCCTGCTAGATAGCCAACGCCAGCTGCGATTGTGCTACCAATAGCAACTTTTTTGATTACATCGTTAGTATTTTTCTTGCGTCCTATCATTTGCGTTTGCCTTTCTGGGCTAGATCGATTACGTTACCGATTGCTTTGAAAATATTAAGTGAGTTGCTGGTTCGCTTAAGTGATTCTGCGGCAGACTCCACTGTATCAACTACCTCTTCTGCTTTTGTAACTACTTCACGAGTTGCGTTTATTAATTTAATAAGTCCGACAACCGCTACCGTGCATATTATTATGAAGATGCTAAGTAGTACCGTTAAAATTATTACAAGAACTTGATCTGTTGTATTCATGAGTATTATTATATAACCTATTTATTAATTATTAAAGTAATTTATCTTGCAGATACCGTTTCAGCTCTGGACCAATGTCTTCTCTGTCTAATCCGAATTCAATAACGGTCTTCATATAATCTAGCGGGTTACCGGTGTCATAATATGTAGCGTCCTTAATTTCGGCAGCGTAAATATTGTGACCGTCCTCAATCATTTGCTGCATTGATTCTTGTATCTGGAATTCGCCCTGGTCTTTATCGTAGTGTTGAACTTGTTTTTCTAAATATTCCAAAATTATTGGATCAAAAACATAGCCACTAACAGATGCGATATCCGACGGTGAGGCCTCTTTGGAACCTGGTTTTTCAACGATTGTAGTCATATGTAGTAGCCCAGGCTCAATTTCTGTACCGTCAACATAGCCGTATCTTTTATAGTCCACCGGGTCATCACGCCTGACGGCTGTAACAACCGATCCACCACGCTGATTACGAATATCTATCATTTGCCTGAATCTGCTGGGGCTGGACATTACAAAATCGTCTGCAAAAGTATAAATGAACGGCTCATCTCCAATAAGATGTGAAGCATCCAGTAGTGGACCGCCATTACCGTAAGGACCCTTTTGACGAATATAGGCGAAGTTTGCCATGGCTGAAATTCGTTTAGTTGCTTCTAGCAATTCTGTTTTACCGCTAGCCTTTAGATTGGCCCTTAAATCAGCACTCATATTGTCAAAATGATCTTCGATGGTTCGCTTGTGATAGCCAGTTACAATAACGATGTCTTCTATGCCAGCGTCGACTAATTCTTCAACAATGTATTGGATGATAGGCTTATCTACCAGTGGCAACATCTCTTTGGGCATAGCTTTAGTTTGTGGTAAAAATCTGGTACCAAATCCTGCAGCGGCGATTACTGCCTTGCGAACTTTTTTGTTTTGATCTGACATAATCCAATTTTAACATAACTTCATACCTCTTATGGCTATTGACAATTACTACTGTTCAATGTATAGTAATACTTTGAAAATTCATTACTCAAATAAATTAGTATAGTTAGCGAAAGGTATAAATGCGACAAGGAATTAATAAAATTGCAACTGGTGCCAGAGAAGTTGTCGAAGGCTACCTTGACGAACGTGAATACAACAAGGAACATAAACAAAATCTTAAAATTGAGAATAATCAACTAGCTGATTTAATTTCCAAAAAAGGTGTTCTAAATGACGAATATACTGAGCAACGACGTCGATTTGTTGGTAGATTGTTCTTAGTTGGCTATGTTGATGTAGATTTGGAAAATATAGAATACAATCGGGCGATTATACAAGCTGAATTGCATGATAAACAATCTGAAAATAGATCTTATGATGAGTCTATGGAATATGCGAATAGTATTTATGATGAAATGCTGGCCATCACTAACAGTAAAGCTACTCCCATAGCGGATGTCATTATAGGCAATCGCAATGATAACATTGGGAGCTATGTGGTCTATAACGCTGGTTCTAGGGAGAATCTCTGCAAGCATGATGCTTCTTTTAGCAAAACATCAATAGCCCTTAGGGATGAGCTCGTCGAAAGAGGCACCAACGCCTCATTAGGAAATGGCATAAGGAAAATCATGCCATTTAACGATAATCACATGCATGCAATTATGAGCTTAGTGGATACAATCCAAGCTGGACCGCCTGAAAAAAGTAATTTTGCTGCAGTTGTAATTGTAGATCCAAGTGAACCTAAAAATCCCTACATACCAAATCAGCAACAACGTAGCATCGCCAAAGACCTTCAAGACGGTGGTGTAGTTCAACTACAAACTAATCAGGTTTATGG
>JBAXMV010000047.1:0-4357 GCA_037134095.1 bacterium
GCCTTTAATCACTCTCGACTCTACAGAAACAATTACTTATGCGAACTCTAAAGCCGCCGAATATATCGGTATAGCAGCTAAAGATTTAATCGGCAAAAACGTCTACATGATACTCGACATGTCATTTCCCAGCGAAGATACTTTCGATAATTGGCTCAAAAAAGCCAAGACCAGCGCAGCCACATCTAGTAAGCTATGGAACCGTGTAAGGCTCAATGTTAGTGACAGTCATCCACTCCGATTATTTGATTTAGCCGTCTACTATAACAAGGGGAATGATCTGGGCTCAGAAACAATGCTAGTGATGTTCGATCATACCAAAGAATATTCTCAAGACGACCAAGCTATTAGCTTTATCGCCCTGAGTGTCCATGAGCTTAGAACACCACTTACACTACTGCGAGGTTACATAGAGGTACTAGAAGATGAAATGGACTCCAGCAATCCAGAACTCAAGGATTTCATGATGAAACTTCGCTCACAAGCAGAGCAATTAACAGCTTTTGTAAACAACATACTGAATGTCGCACGCATAGAAGAAGACCAACTCATACTCAATCTGCAAGAAGAAGATTGGTCGAGTGTATTAACGAAATCTATAGAAAACATGCAAATTAGAGCTCGGGTCAGGGGAATACAGCTGAATTGCACGATTGCCGAGAACATTCCGACCGTAGGCATAGACCACATCAGCATTATTGAAGTAATCAACAACCTAGTGGATAACGCTATAAAATACAGCGGCACAAGCAAGAAAATAGATATTAGCGCATATGTCACTAAAGACGGTCTTGTAGAGACCACTATAAAAGATTATGGCCTGGGAATATCAGCTTCTGTGGTGCCCAACTTATTCACCAAGTTTTACAGAGATCATCGCAACCGCGCCCAAATAGGTGGCACAGGCCTGGGATTATACCTATGCAAAGCAATTATCGATGCCCACAGCGGCAATATATGGGTCAGAAGCAAAGAAGGACAGGGCAGCATATTTGGGTTCACCTTGGTGCCTTATTTGCGCTTAGCCGAAGAAAAGAAAAAATCAGGCGACAAAGGAATCGTCAGAAGCGCACATGGATGGATAAAAAATCATTCACTTTATAGGCGTTAGCATTAATTTGATAAAGTATCATTATGGAAACAGACAAAGACATCATCACCAAAAACCGTAAAGTTTTGTGTATAGAAGATGAGATCTTCATCGCTGAGCTATACAAAAGAGCCCTCACCAAACACGGCTACCAGGTGACCGTAATATCCGATGGCAATGAAGCACTCAAAGAGGCCGAAACAGATGAATACGATATTATCCTTCTAGACCTGATGATGCCTGGCTTAACAGGCATAGACATCCTCCGAAAACTACGCAATAAGGCCAAGATTCCACCTATCAAAGCCAAGATAATAATTGCTACCAATCTAGAACAGCGTGATGATGTCCGGCAAGACATAGAAAGCCGCGCAGATGGCTATTTGGTGAAGGCCGAGATCACACCCAATGAGCTAGCAGATTTTCTAGACAACATTAAATGACCCGTCTTGCTCAATAAATTTGCTAAAATGAAGTAATGCCCAATACAAATCGACCGCGTTTTAGCGTGGTAATTCCGTGTTACAACGAAGAACTTTACATTGCCGACGCTTTGAAATCATTGCAGAAACAAGATTTTACAGGCGATTATGAAGTAATAGTGGTCGACAATAACTCTACCGACAATACTGCAGCATTAACCAAAAAACATGGTGCTAAAGTAGTGCACGAAAAGCGACCAGGCATATGCTGGGCCAGGCAAGCAGGCACTGAGGCTGCCAAGGGCGAGATAGTTATATCTACCGATGCAGACACTACTTTCGCCAGTAACTGGCTGGCCAGTATTGACGCAAGGTTTCTGAAAAATCCTAAAGCCATAGCAGTCTGTGCACCATGCCGATTCGTTGATGCTCCATGGTGGGGCAAATATTATCCATACCTACTATTTGGTGCCGTATACGGAATTGCCAAATTAACAGGCTTCGTATTTTACATAACTGCCACCAACACCGCTTTCAAAAAAGAATACTGGAGCGGCTACAACACCGAAATGACACAGGGCGGTGATGAACTAGACTTATTAAGACAACTGAGACATAAGGGCAAGGTAGTATTTAGCAATGATTACGTGGTATATACCTCTTCTAGAAGGCTTGATCACGGCCTCTGGTACAATCTCTTTGTAACTTTTGGTTACTACTATATTTCAGCCTATTATGTGAACAGAATTTTCAAAAAAGAGGTGATTGGTTCAGCGCCAGCATATCGCAAAAATTTGCTATTTAAGATCCCTAAAAACATAAAATCTAGCGCCAAGATTATTTCTGATCGAGCCAACGAATACAGGCAAAGCGCAGCCAAAAAAAGCCGATGATTTACTTAATATTAGTTGTAATATTGCTAGCTCTTTATTATCTTTTTATGTCGCCCAGCTCTCAGTTATTTGGCAAATTTCCGAGTAGAATAAAAACCGATGAAAAGATTATTTACCTGACCTTTGACGACGGACCCAACGAACCTTACACGTCCGAAATTGTAGACTACCTGAACTCCAAAAAAATAAAAGCAACTTTCTTTGTAGTAGGCAAGTGTGCCAAGCTGCAGCCCAATACTCTAGAAAAAATTGCTAAGTCTGGTCACACCATAGGCAAC
Organism: bacterium; assembly: GCA_037134095.1. Lineage (GTDB taxonomy): Bacteria > Patescibacteriota > Saccharimonadia > Saccharimonadales > UBA4665 > RGVC01. Next base: position 2,684 of record JBAXMV010000047.1, read on the forward strand.
CACACTATGTCACATTCATTTATTCAATATTTCAAAACTCCAGGCATGAAAAAGCAGATAATAGAGAATCAAAATATAATTCAATCAATTACCGGTATTACTCCGCAGTTATTTAGACCTCCATGGCTATTCCGTCAGCCTATATTACTTAAGTCTGCGAACAAGCTGGGCCTGAGGCCAATTTCAGGTGTTTTCTGCCACCCACTAGAGGTTTTTCAAATCGACGCCGCCAAAATAGCCAACAAAGCTATCAAACAAGCACGGCCCGGCCAAATAATAATCTTCCACGACGGCTACAACTCCAAAGGCGCCAGCCGCCGCCAAACCGTAGAAGCCCTCAAACTCACAGTAGAAGCCCTATCCAAAAAAGGCTATACCTTCAAACCCCTAAATTAAAAAATCCCTAGATATCACTAATAATTTCAGCAATGACTGGTCTATGATCAGATAGATAAATTGCTGGGCAGGAAATTTTTTCGAAACTATAAGAGTCTGGCAACAAAACATAATCAAGCGAGCCATCATCTTTAGGGTAGGAGGCATATGACGAGAAATCTCTAGAAGATTTATACCCATCAAGAATATTTAACTTGTACGGCGATAGGTCATATATATTAAAATCACCCAAAATAATAGGCTTATGCTTTTTTCCTTTAATGACATCCATTAACTCCTTGATATGGAGGTCGCTATAAATAGTTCTGTTGCTAAAATGGACATTACATAGGCGCAGTATAGTGTCTTGGATTTGGATATCACAAAAAAGTACCGTTCGTTTCTCTTTGTCTTGAGGATGTTTTTGAAGTAAATATGATTCACTCGAAGTTATTGGATATTTTGAAATAATAGCCAGTCCATGCTCGGCTTCTTGAGTAAAATCACCATTTAAGTCAATCTGATCAGTTTTTTTCATTGTTGGTGAAAACACATGATATTTATAGCCAGCACTCTTAGCTATATCCTCAGCTTGAGATAATTCAGAAAATGATTTATTGAGCTGAACTTCCTGCAATGCAATTATGTCAGGATTATTTTTTGCTATAAATTCTAATACATTGCGCCTTCTATCGGGCCAGTCGTAATACCGCCAAAGGTTCAGGGTAACTATCTTTAATTTCTTCATTCTACAATTTCCTTATTTCTATAGTATTGTAACGCTTTAACGTTAGTAGCCGTATAAGCCCTAAATTAAAAAATCCACCGGCTGGTGAATTATTTTTGGTGAACCACCTAGATTCGAATTGGACCCATCTCTTATTTGAGATTAATAAATTGATAAACTCTAGAGCAGTCAATAATCTATATCACTGCATTCCAGAAGGGTTCAAATCCAACTTAAAATAGTCCACATGATTAGCTGAACTAAGTGTTACAATTTACGGTATAGTAGGTTGTAAATATCATGTTTAAACATATTAATAGCTCAATTAAACCAAGGTCAATCGGCGAGTATCCAAAATATGCAGTTACATACTGGTTTATAGGTTTTTTTATACTTACTTTTTTTGCATCATTCACGCTATTTACGAGCCTAGAGAAAGGTGGCCAATATATTAGGCGGCAGACCTGTAATGATGTTCAGGATTCAGGTTATGACTTGAAAGCTGGGAAACTACCAGATGAATGTTTGTCATGGGGAAAGACTGTATACATACCTACTGAAAAATACATAAA
>JBAXMV010000048.1:0-4321 GCA_037134095.1 bacterium
GTACATATATAGGCTGAGTAATATCTACCTGATCATTGCCCTGATTGTCTCCGATAATATCGATTGTGGTCCCGCCGCTATCGGTATCATCTGGCAGGTTTATGGTGGTATCGATATCACCATTTTGATCGGTTGTTGCAGTGCCAACTGATTTTCCGCCAGGCCCACCTAATTTAATACTGTAACTACTGTTCTTTTTTGTCCCAGAGCTAAGGCCGCTGACTTTAATTTTTGTGCTTTTGCCTTTACGCACCACCTTGGAGGTTATATTTTTCGAAGGTATTTTGACATAGGTTTTTCTGCCAGTTTTTGGGGCATTTAGAAGTTTACTGGGCTTGGAAGGGCTCGGGGCAAGCGCCTTACTGAAATTATTTGTCTTACTAAGGACACTTTGTTCCATGAGTCTTTGACCCAAAGCGTTGGGGTGGTAGCTTTCACTGCCAAAAATATCAATACCCAGTGGCCCTCCATCCTTCCCAGCCGTTAAGCCGTTGACTGCGGTTGCCGCCCAGTTCGCTTCACACAGTCTGTATCCCACCAACGAGTCACTAATGTCTACATAAATGGTATTTGTTGCCGCTGCGGCTTTCGACATCCCTTCGTTTATATAGCTAACCATTTCATCTGCAAACTCCAGTTCACTCTTGTTAAGATGTGTGTTTAGGCCACAATTACCTTTGTCGGCCACAATTGAGGGGTAGCCTACAGCATAGACTGTGCCACTAGGTGAATTATTTTTAAGCTGCAAAAATAGTGATTTCCATTTAGGAATAGTCCGATCGACGAGCTGTTTGAGCTCCAGCCTATCTTCGTAAGTGTTAAAACAGGTACTGTCGCTGAGGTGTCGACTAAAATGGGGCACTGTACAGTTTTGCAATATATCACCAAACCCAACATCGTTACCGCCAATCGAAACTGTCGTTACCTTTGGCTGATATTGTTTTACGAAACGCTGCTGAGCAATATAGCCCGGCAAAAAATTGGTTGTGACTGCACCCAGCAACGATTGGTCATTGGCTTCAAGGCTTGAAAAATTCGCAACCCCACTCACCTGACCTCTGTAACTATCATCATTACTGGCTACGTCATTAATGACTGCCCCCGAACAAGCAACCGAATGTCCGCCGTTTACACCAAACAGATCGGCGGTTAATAGGTAGGGGTGAGATCTTATAGAAAGGTGGCATTTATTGGTGTCGCTATCTGTCCCCGCAACATAGTCGTAGGCACCTTCACCTGAAGTATATGAGTCACCTAAACCAATATAGTTAGTCAGTGAGTCAATACTAGACTCAGGAGCCAACAAATACTTCCCTGAAGCATTGCTGGCATATGATTGAGCCTCGAAGCTCAATAATCCGGAATTAATAAACCTGACATGCCTAATACTGCTTAGCTGGGGTATTTGCTTCTTTATATAGGGTTTATAGTCATAGGATTGGCAAAAGCCGCTACTTGTAGCCGCCACGCCCCCACTACAAGTACCTAAGTCATAGACCTTGAAGCTACCTGATTCGGCATTCGACAAAGCAACATATTTTCCATCATCACTAATTGCTACCTGAGTACTAAGCAGCCCAGGTGAGCCAAGCCTTGAAAACGAGGGAGCAAACGCCAGCACATCTAAAGTATTCAAGTTTAGCCTTACAAACGATCCGCTCAGAGTTTCGGCTACAAGCCAACTGCCATTGCTGGAAAAAGCTATTGTTTGAGGGTTAATTATTAATTTTTTACCTGCCCCATCATCTAGAGCGACTTCCGGCGGTGCAGTTATTTGCTTAGAGATGATTTGCCCCAGAAGGTTGCGGTTGTCTTTGATGTTGTTTAACGGGTTGTTGTACATAGCCAAAAGAACGCCATCGGTAGAATATGGAGATAGAGTGAGCGTGTTAGTCGTTTGCGGCCACGGCACAAGCATCCCCTTGTCCAACAGAGGTAGCAGCTGAATTGCCTCGTCGGTCCCGTTAAAAATCGTCATGTAAGTGTCGGTGTCGATCATGCCGTACGCTGTACTGCTAAAGCAGCCCGTTTTCATTTGGCTGCTACCTGCTTGTCTGTATTCCACCAGGGTGCAGTCTAGATTATTGAAATAATATGGCTCATTTTGATGATCACTCGTCAAACCAGTCTGTTTGATTGACATAACTACAGGCTTAACCCAGTCAGTGTTCGGATCATTAAGCCCGTTTGCCTCTATAGATAAAGACTTGATCAAAACAAAACCCATCAATATAACAATGCACAGGATCGTAATATTGAACCTTCGACACCACCGTTTTAATCGCTTCATTTACGTTTCAATAATCTGCCCGGTATTCTAAAATCACAAACTTAAGCTTTATTTTTTATAAAAAATTTAATTCTAATTTAATGAAACTAGCAGTTATAATCAGGTTATGCAGGAGACAATATTTACAAAGATTATCAGAGGTGAAATCCCTTCGTATAAGGTGTATGAAGACGATAAAACCTACGCCTTTTTAGATATCAACCCAATTCAGCCAGGCCACGTGCTGGTTGTGCCCAAAAACCCCCAAGAATTCCTGTGGGATCTTAGTAGCGAAGATTACCAAGCCGTTATGGCCACTGTTCAGAAGATCGGTCAGAAAATACGCTCCGAACTAAAGCCAAAGTACGTAGGCGTAGAGGTGCTCGGCATGGATGTACCACATGCTCACGTGCACGTGTTCCCTTTTAACACTAAAGAGGAGTTTAGGAACATTCCAGACCCCTCCTCCGCCCCATCCACCGAAGAAATGCAAAAAATGCAGACAAAACTTAGCATTTAATGTATATAATAAGCTTATGAATATTTGGGTAGCTATATTTTTTGGAGCAGGCACTGCTGCTTTGGCGTACACATTGCTTGGTAAAAGAGTCGGCTATGGCAACAACCAGCAGGTCGGAATAATTGTGGGCGTAGTATTTTTGCTTACAACCATTGTTTTTTACAGCCTACTCTCGATGTTACCTGGCAGTAACTAGCCATTTAGTACTAAATTTTGCTTGGAGTTCAACGGCAAAGTTGGTATTATTAGGCTATGGATGAGAAGAGTTTGGGTAGGCAACTTCAGGGCATGCGCTTAGGCGCTGGTTTAACGCAGCAACAGCTATGCCAAAAAGCCAATATCAGCTTCTCTACTCTCACAAAGATCGAACGCGGCGCCATTAAATCGCCATCAATTTTTACAGTTCAATCAATCGCTAACGCTGTAGGTGTTAGTTTGGACGAACTCGTTGGCAACAAGCCTAGTTCGGTAGCCGGCAGAGTACTCAAGAAGACCAAGAGCGGCATCAGCTTTATTTACTTCGATGTTAATGGCTGCATGGTGCATTTTTATCAGCGTGCTTTCGCTAAATTAGCCGAATCTACCGGAGCTCCTTCTGACATCGTAGAAACCGCTTTTTGGCACTACAACGACCAGGTGTGCAAAGGCCTGATTACAATCGACGAGTTTAACACCAAACTAGCCTCAAGACTGGGTGTCGACAAAGTGCGATGGCAAGATTTTTATCTAGATAATGTCGAGCCAATCCAAGAGATGCAAGACACTCTTAAATGGGCTAGCGAACGCTACAAGGTAGGCTTGCTGACCAACATCATGCCCGGTCTGTTAGATGCCATGCGCAGGAACGATCAGCTACCAAATGTGCACTATGATGCAGTTATTGACTCCTCGGAAGTATCGGCCATCAAGCCAGAACCAGAAATTTTTGAAATAGCACAAACACGCGCCGGTGTGCCAGCAAGTGAAATACTTTTGATTGATGATTCAAGGGTCAACCTCATGGCTGCTGAAAAATCTGGTTGGCGTACGATGTGGTTTGACGACTCCCGCGTAGAAGAGTCCACCAAACGCGTTTTAGAGGCTCTAGAACCAGCTAACTAGGCTTTGAAGCGTTCTGCTTCAGCTTTGATACTATCGAGCAACTCAGAGGCTTCCTGAAGCTGCTGCTTGGTTTGCTCAACTACCTGTTCGGGCGCATTGGCTACGTAACTCTTATTGGCGAGTCTTGACTCTAGCTGTTTGATTATCTGCTCTTGCCTCTCAGCTTTGCTAGAAAGCTCGCTTACATATTCTTTGGCAATCGAGCTGTCTATGTCTAGCCAACACTCAGCTTTGGCTGCCGTAAGTTTTAGACCACTTCCCTGAGAACTTTCTTTGACCTCTTTTAGGCCCGCCATTTTTTTAATAATTTCAGAATTTTCATTAACTATTTCAGATTTAATGAAATGCAGCGTGACGTCTTTAGCATTTAGAGCTTTTAATATGTAGCGAGTTTCAGTAACCACTGCCCTCACCTCTGTAAAGTCACTAGA
>JBAXMV010000049.1:0-4286 GCA_037134095.1 bacterium
ATTGAGGAGATGGAATAACTATGCAGGCTTTTCCTTGGGCAGCTATTTCAGCTAAACTTGTAGCTCCGCCGCGAGCCAAAATAATATCGGCTGCACCGCTGTAACGATAATGGTCTGTTGCATAGCCTTTTACTAACACTCTGTCTATATCTTTAGCGTCAAGCACTTGTTCATAGCCCTGTTGAACCTGTTGTTCGAGCTTTCTGCCCGAGAAGTGGATGATGTGCAGTTTGGGGTAGTTTATAAGTAGCTGTTTAGCTGCTGCCACGACGCTAGAATTTAGCTGCTGTGCACCATTACCACCGCCGGTAACTAGAAGCACCTTGCTATCGCTAGGCATATGAATTTGCTGCTTAAAATCCTGTTGTTTGGCATGATCGACGGGCTGATACTCAGATCCTATAGGCACCCCGACAGTAATAGTCTTGTCGCGAGGGTAAGGATATAAATCTTCAGGTAGTGCCACAGCATGCAGTTTGGCCCCACGAGCTATGATTCTATTCGCTAGACTTGGTGTGCTATCAGAGTCGTGAGTGATATACGGAACGTTGCATATTTTACCACCCCAGGCGACTGGAACACTTACGTAGCCTCCCCTGCTAAATATAATATCTGGCCTGATTTTTCGCATAAGTCTCCAAGACTGCAAAAAACCTACAAAAATATAAACAAGGTCGCGCAGGTTTTTGGCAATTGTCGGAATATCAAAAAATTGTTTGATTCCATCACCATGATAACGACGATACTTCCCTGCTCTTACGCTATAAACTTTATCAATATTAGAATCATTCTTGGGTAAATCAGCTAGTTCATCACCCTTTTGACCGATGTAAATAATCGTTGAGTCTGGTTTCATAGATTTCAGTTCCTTGGCCACAGCTAGGATTGGAGTAATATGACCACCTGATCCGCCACCTGTTAAAACGATTTTCAACTTACTCATACAGCTGCCCTGCCCTCTGGGGTGGAACTACGAAAACTTCTGTTGTTGCGTGGTGCGTTAGTTTCTCTAGGTAAACTGAAAGCCGTATATTGTGAAGCCTGAAACACTAAGCCGATAGCTGCAGCCACAAAGACTACACTTGTACCGCCATAACTTATTAGTGGCAATGTGATGCCTTTTAGTGGGAACAGTCCTACCATGGCTCCGATGTTGATAGCCGCTTGCGAGCTCAGCCATGCCAGTACACCTACGACTAATAACCGCGTGAAGTCATCGGTGGATAATTCAGCCACTATTTTGAGCCTCGAGAAAAACCATACAAATATTGCCATCAAAAGTAAGCTGCCGATTAAACCGAATTTTTCAGCATAAATGGCAAATATTGAGTCGTTGGCTGCTTCTGGCAAATAGCCATAGGCTTGAACACTTCCACCTAAGCCTAGGCCGATAATTCCGCCTGATCCTACGGCAATCAGGGCTTGGCAGGCTTGATAGCCTGTAGTCTGGCACTTGGATTCGGGCTTAAATAATGTTTCAACTCTAGAACGGCGATATGGCGTTGAGGATATGAACAAAGTTGCTACTACAAGTATGGCTAGTCCGACCATTACTAGCCTTTTGATTGGTACGCCGGCGATCATCACCATTGCCATTGTCATGATCACTATAACACCGAACGAACCGAGGTCACTTTGGACTCCTGCAACTATCAAAGCAATGGCGCCTAAGGCAATGATTATTGGTTGCAAAGTTTTCGAAAAATCAGTGATATTACCGTTATAAATACGTTCGGCCAAAAAGCCTGCTAACCATATCATGATGGCAAATTTCACCACCTCTACAGATTGAAATGAAAAACTTCCTAGCCTGACCCAGCGATGGGCCGGATAAGCTGGATTTACAGGCATTACCATTGCCAGCACCGTTACACCAATAGCAACGAGTAGCAATGGCTTGTAGGCATGCTTCCACCATTGCAGCGGTACACGCGAGGCAAATAAGAATGCGAAAACACTCAGTGCAATAGCCAGTAGCTGGCGGTTGAGGAAAAAGGAATTACTGACGTGTTTTGATGCTCCCAAAGCTGGGCCAATAGCGTATACAAGAATTAAACCAATCGCCAAAAGTACGGCAGCTGCAACAATTATAGAATAGTCAGCTTTATGTTTACGCCCTAGCGTCAATGGGCTGCTCATTGGAGCTGGGCTAGTTGCTGGTCTTTGTCTGTATTGTTGTTGGGGTCTCATATTTTTGTTTTGATTAATGGGGTTTTAGCCTGGTCTGCCGATGATAAATATTATCAGCCCTATCACTGTAAAAATCTGTCCAAGTATCCAAAACCTCATGGTAATCTTGGTTTCCGGCCAACCGACAGCTTCGAAATGATGATGTATTGGCGAAGACAAGAATACTTTTTTGCCGTTACGCAATTTGCGAGAAGTTCGGTTGATGATTACTGAGCCTGTTTCCATGACGTAGACACCGCCAATAATTGGTAGCAGATAAACCGTATCTGTCATCAGCGCTATTATGCCGAGTGCCGTGCCTAGCGCAAAAGAACCTACGTCACCCATCATAAATCGAGCAGGATAAATATTAAACCAAGTGTAACTAAGCAATGCTCCAACGACGGTTAGACAAAAACCAGCTAGCGCAAAACGATGCTCCAAAGATGCAATTATTGCGTATCCAGTAAATGACGCGGTCAATAAACCTCCCGCTAAACCGTCTAGTCCATCTGTAATATTAACTGCATTAGCAGTGGCAATAACTACTAGCCAAAATAATGGGATGATCAAGAAGCCGATGTGCCACTGGCCTACTCCCGGTAAATATATTGAGCTGACGTCAAGCTTATCGAAGAACCACCAGCCACCAGCGAAAATAACTAGACTATAAAGACCAAATTTTGTCTTGGAGGCCATGCCTGCGATGCCGCCAGTACTCCTGATGTTCATAAAATCATCGGCAAGTCCAATACTGGCTGCTGCTAGTAGTCCGGCAAGTGGTAACCATGTTTGTCCACGACTAAGGTTGAAAGCTAGCGTAACAGCTGCAATAGCAGCTACAAATATGAGGCCAGCCATGGTTGGAATGTTGCGTTTGTGCTTCGCAGCATGCAATTTTTGGTATACTTTGGCCTCTCCACCGCCCCATGACTCAGTTCGCTGGCGTTTCCACCACTGATTTTTGTAGGCGATGCTGGTATAAACTGGGGTCAGAAGCATGCAAAGCACAAAGCCCATGAATCCAAGTGTCAGAATCTGCTTCAAATTATCGGCTGTGATGCTCAGTATTAGTGTGTCCATTTTTTGATTCCTTCAGGGTTAATTATACCATTTTATATCATTAATTATTCTTTGGGCTGACATATGATTCATCTATTAACATATGAGCTAAATTACCAAAAATTGGCTGAGCAGCAGCTGATCCTGCGTACCCACCAATGGTTGGCTTAAATACATAAACAACAATAACGTACTGGGGTTTTTCATTACCAACAAATCCCATATAGGTTCCATTGAACTGGTTATCATAATATCCGCCACCAGGCTTAGCAATCTGAGCAGTACCAGTTTTGCCGCCGACACTATAGGCGTTTTGGTCGAAATTTTTAGCAAAATGGTGCTTATCGACAACATTCTGCATCAATGGAATCATATCTTGTGAAACTTTATTGCTAACTACTCCTTTTTTAACAATATGAGGTTTGGCATTGGTTTTTTTGCCATTGGTGTCGATGCGTTGATCTATTAGATATGGCCTGTAGTAGTTGCCGCCGTTTACAATTGCAGCCGTTGCCCCTGCAAGCTGGATTGGTGTTGCTGTCATAGCCTGGCCAAATGAAGTGTTGGCATATGTCAGGTTGATGCCGGCACCATTGTCCTCTGCTGCAGGAACGTAGCCTGAGGCTTCATAGCCCTGCTCAATGCCCGTAGGTTTACCAAACATGAAATGGTCCGTCATATAGCCATGCCAAGTCTCACGGGCTTTAGAATTGATCTCACCACCACCCATTTGCATGAGCTCCCAGGTTGCCCCAGTGTTCAGCGACATGTTTAATACATCTGCAATGCTACGGGTACCTGCCCCACCATCTTCTTCAATGTTGGTAATTTTAAAATCATTTACTTTCCAAAAAGATGGATCGTAATATGAAGTCGAAGCGTTGTATACCCGCTTATCGAGTCCAGCAGCTGTAGTGAGAGGCTTCATCGTCGAACCAATCTCAATCGGATGAGTTACGTTTGCATTAGAAAATAACTCTCCATTCTCAACTTCATAATATTTAGAAGGATCATAGGTAGGAAAATTAGCCATTGCCTTTACTGCTCCGGTATTG
>JBAXMV010000050.1:0-4194 GCA_037134095.1 bacterium
ATGCAAAAGCTATACATACTCCGACAAACAATTCTTTACTTGGCGAATATTTTAGGAATAGATTGAATTTAAAAAACGGTCAATTTGTTACAAAAAATAGTTTAGAAAAATATGGAAGAACAGACGTTACTTTTATAAAGATAGATGATGAAACTTACTTTATGGATTTTTCTATTTCGCTAGTAAGCTGCTCAATTGCACCTGTTACAGCTTGTAATACCTGGCCTTCAAGCTTGTCTTTACTCATACCAAACTTGAAAAGTAACTGGTTGGCTTGCTTGGCATCAATGTTCATATTTTCTGCTGTAGAACGAATTATGGATTCTATGCCAGTAGGTATACTACGTGTTAAATGCGGAATGCCAGAAGTCATAATTACTAAGTCTGAAGACATTCTGCCTATATCTAGAATGAGCTGTGTTTTGGCGTCAGCCGTAGATAAAGCTCTGGCCAAAGCCAAATTATCTGGCTCAAAAGCAACCACATTAAGTCCTATGGCTTCTAGCATCTCGAGTCTGTTCTCGATATATTTGTTCGGTACGCTGGTAAGCAGTATTTCCTGCTTTGATTTATCTGCTGGCGAATCACCAATTACAGCCCAATCAATTTTGGACTCGTCTATAGGTGTAGGTATAAGTGAATCAGCCTGCAAATCAATCGATTTAGTTAACTCCTTGGGGGGTAGTTTTTCTACATCGGCAATTGTGGTGAATACCCTGTTAGATGGGATACCTACTGCCACATTATTGGTAGTAACTCCAGTTTTGGCAACTAACTGTTTAATAATTTCTGCTAGCTTGGTCTGGTCGACTGAAGAATCGCTAAGAGCAATGTTGCCTTCTAAGGGAACATACGAGTACTTAACCAGGCTCTTAGTTGCTCCAGAACCGCGCAATTGGACCAAGCGCACTGCACTAGAACCAATATCTAGGCCAAAAAAATCAGATGAAGTAGACAATAATGCACTCATAATACTGCCCCAATTATAGCATAAGCACTATCATGAGAGCTTCTTCGCAAGTAGTTATACTGCCCGCTTTGCTTTTGTATTGTTATGTTCATTCCCACCCTATATTTTTCCTAATCTGCTTATGTATATCTTATCATAATATTGGTGGCAAACTCGTTATTGCATCGTATTTATACGAACCTGTACTAATAGATGAATCCATAGTCGTGCCATTCAAATAGATCTCTGGGCTTAACTTGAATACCTCACCTGCGCATGTATTTTCTGAAGGAGAACCCTGCTGACAACTAGGAGCAACATCTCTTAGTGAGCCGAAAGTACGCAATAAATTAATTTTATTTGCAATGAATATACCATTAACCACTAGTTGATTTTTACATAAAGTATAGTCACTAGAAGCTGTAGTTGATACTGAAGCACATGTGTAAATTGAACCACCACTGGCATTACCAACTCTAGGTTTTGCTATATAAATACCATCTAGTTGAGTCACTGCACTAGATATGTAGATATTACCCTTCACTCTCAGAATTAATGATGGAATATTGGTTGAATCTGACCAACTAGATGAACCAGAATATGTTATGTTGCCAGCTATAAAGACATCGCCATCTATAAATACAGTTTTTTTATAGCCAGCCGGAATATTACTAGTATTAATTATGGAAACGGCACTACTTGTCCTGGCATAATTAATGTCTGCTGCTGTACTGAGAATAAAAGACGATCCTGGGTCTGATGTGGGGGTTGCCTGGGAAGCATCAGGCTGACACGGAACTGCTCCGAAGTTGCCCCCCAATTTTGGACTATCCGTACCTGTAGTTATATCACCTAGCTGTGATGCAAAAGTCAGTTCAGTAGGTGAAATATTGGTAGCAATCTGTCTGCTTCCAAACCCAGTAATTTGACCATCAGCAATACTGGCTAATTCCGTAGAGGCCCCCTTGTATGGTGTTACCGTATTCTTAAACCAGCCAGCAAGTATACCCGTGCGAGTGCAATTACCCGCCATAACACTGCCATTTATAACCTTAAAAAATGGTTTATTGATTACAGTGGCGCATGCAGGAGGAGCCGAGGTAAAAGTACTAATCGTATCAGTATAGGGAGCGACTGTAACCGTAGAGCAAACTTTAGTGCCAGTGGTCAAACTTGATAAAGTTTGTGTATATGTAGTTGGGTTACCGCTGAATATAGCGCCAGCAGCAATTGATTGTGTCTCATTTTTTGTAGCTAAAGTAGCTAAAGTAGAACCGCCAACAATATATAGTTTTGTGGTAATCGTAGTGCTAGCATTGGTGCTAGATTCATTCTTGACGGTCGGCGTATACACCGCACTGCCTGGGCTTTCATCATCATCAAGTAATACAGAAGGCGTAGGTGTAAACTTAAATGGGTTGTTCGTTAGAATTGTTAAACATGCAGGAGGGCTAGAATCCGTATTCCCTGATCCTGGTCCTGTTGCCAGCGTAACCTCTATGCGCTGGCAATACCTGTCTCCTTTACTATAGCTTGCGGGCACCTCAAATGAAGTATTCTCAGTCGAGTTACCTGCACCGCTTTTCCAGTCCACTACAGTATTCCATATACCGCTACCTTTGCCTGTACTTGCGTTAACATAGCTGTACAAAACTCTATACTTATAGGTTGGTTTATTTCCCGTATAGCCAACGGTGTGACTAAAATTCTTAGTGTCACCTGGATATGCATTTTGTTCTGCCGGTGTTGATTTGGGTGTAAGCTTCCAATCTATCGGCGTATAATGAAAATAAACTTCAGCGGAAGCTCCATTATTAGCGTCGTAGTTCCAGTCTGGAAAACCATTTCTAGTTGTACCGTCTGAATTTATTGTAGTTATTTTTATTCCTTGTGTTTTCAATACAGAGTAAGGAGTTTGTGATCGTTTGTATGGTCCTCCTGGAACTGGTTTCCATTTTGTTGAGTCAGCTAGTTCAGTTACTGACCAAGTTGGTTCGGGCGTGTAACAATTCTCTAATATTGTGGTGTTGGTTGTATAATTAGCTGCCTTACCGCTGCCACAAATAGTTGGTCTAGCTCCTTTATTTATTGTGGTTGTTGAGGAGTGTATTATTGCACTGGTACTATCGTCATAAGAATAAATTTTTATTTTGAAATCGTGACTACCACAGCCACCTGGAACAGTTGCAGCATTTACTTTGGTGAATAATAAACTACTCAATGAATCTTTCAGCGGATTTATGATTGAAGTATTTACTGCAGCACTTTTTTCACTATTTTTCTTTGTGAATATTTTGTTTTTATAATACTTATTGACATAGTAATCATTGAAGCTATTCCACGAATCAAAACTACCGTTATTGGTTTTTTCCAGTCTTATGATCATCAATGCACCAGTCTTTGATGCAAAAATACCTGTAAGGTCGCCTTCTTTTTTAAGTTTAATTATTTCTTGATTGGTGTTTTTCCATTCGCCAACTTTGTAACGCATAAAAGAACCACTGTTTAAATCATTCCATGCTTTATTGCTAGCCTTGTAGCCATTCAGCAGCCGAACATAAGACACAGGCTGCTTAAAAAACATTCCCAGTACAGAAGGGTCATCAGTATTTTTATTGCTTCCGAAAAATCTGTAGTCAGCATCATTAACTATCTGTTCTGGTGTAGATTTTTTCAGGAAAAGATTGTTGAGTTTATCTATTTTCGATTTAGCTTCTTTCAGTCTAGCATCAACCTGGCTATCAGTGGCACTAGCAAAATATGGAGAATCCAGATTGACATTAGCTATTAAAATATCTCTTGTCTTAATAAGTTTATCTTCAAGTTTCTGCTTATATGCCTCATTTATTTGTTGAGTAATAATATACGGATTATTGTCAAAGTTTGGGCTTACTCCGTTGTCATTACTAGTTTTTTCAATATCGATCTTGGAAACAACGATATTTCTATCCTTTGCCTCTTTCTTCAATGCGGCATTCATAACTAAGACATCAATCGCTTTTTTTTTGGCCGTCATTTCATTGACACTAGCACCAAGTTTCTTATCGTTGTTCAATACGTAATTCGTATAATCGCTGATCTCTTGGCTTGTGATGGTACTGTCACCGATTTTTATATAATCTGATTTGTGATTTATCTTGTATGTGAAGAAGCCGACCGCTATAACAACAACAAAAAGCATTATCAATACTAAGTTCTTTTTAAAAAACGATTGATTCTCACTTCTACCGTAAACAGCATTATCT
>JBAXMV010000051.1:0-4122 GCA_037134095.1 bacterium
GTCTTATTTATGCCACTCAAAGACATCGGTTTAATCGTGCTCGATGAGTCCCATGAATCAGCTTACAAACAGGAACAAGCCCCTCAATACCAAACCGGCAGAGTAGCTGCCTACTTAGCGCAAGCTGCTCGCGCCAGCCTAGTTTTGGGATCGGCAACCCCTGCTGTAGCCGATTATTATTTAGCCAAAGAAAAATCTAAGCCAATTGTAGTGCTAGATAAACTGGCCCAAACCTCAGGTCACAAACCAACCAATGTAACGGTTGTTGACCGCAAAGATTACAGCCTCTTTACCAGATCACAAATACTCAGTACTGAGCTTATTAAAGCTATTGAACTGGCCCTCAACAATCAAGAACAAACACTACTCTACTTAAATAGACGTGGCACCGCTCGCATGATAATGTGTGAAAAATGCGGCTGGCAAGCTACCTGTCCGCACTGTGATGTACCACTCACCTATCACGCCGATAATCACCACTTGAGATGTCATAGCTGCACCTACAATGCAAAAGCGCCTGGCAATTGCCCCGACTGTGGTCACCACGAGATCATCTACAAAACTGCCGGTACCAAAGCGGTCGTGTCAGAAGTTGAAAAGCTGTTTCCTAACGCCCGAGTTGCACGCTTCGACACCGATAATAGTCTGGGCGACAGCTTCGAGCGAAATTACGAACAAGTCAAAAACGGCGAAGTAGACATCTTGATTGGCACTCAATTGCTTGCAAAAGGACTAGATCTACCCAAATTGAGCACTCTGGGTGTTTTGTTGGCCGACTCCAGCCTATATATGCCCGATTACACTGCCGAAGAACGCACTTTTCAGCTCATTAACCAAGTGTTGGGGCGAGTTGGTCGTGGCCACGTTGCCGGCCGCGCCATAATTCAGACATATAATCCCGAGCACCCTGTTATTATCGATGCAATTAATAGTAATTATCAAAACTTTTATGAAAGAGAAATTATTCAAAGACGGCAATATTTATTCCCACCTTTTTGTTTTCTGATGAAAATTACTTTTAGGCGGGCCAGCGCTAAATCGGCAGAAGAATCGGCCAATAAACTAAAAAATCTGATCAAAAGTGAAGGTTTTAGTGTGAATGTGGAAGGCCCAGCACCATGTTTTTATGAACGCTTCAACGGCAAGTTCCAGTGGCAGATAATAATAAAAGCCAAGGACAGGTCGGAATTGCTAAAAATTATCAAAATACTGCCAGCAAATCTAAGCTACGACATTGACCCAATAGATATCCTCTAATATTTAAGCTATAATTAACACCTAGAATGACAAAAGAAGACATAATTACCCTGCCCAACAAACACTTACGTGCAAAATCTGCGCGCGTCGGTATAGTTACTGATGAAATTAAAAAAATCATCAAAAACATGGAATCAGCAACCATGTCATGGGACAAAAGTCGAGATCACGAAGTTGGTGTTGCACTAGCCGCTGTACAGATAGATAAGTTATATAAAATTGTAATTGTAAGAAACAATTTTGATGATAAAGACGATCACACCTTTACGGCATTTATTAATCCCAAAATTACGAAACTGGAAGGCAAAATTGAAGAAGATTACGAAGGTTGTTTGAGCGTCAAAGATGTCTACGGCAAAGTACCTAGGCACACCAAAGTCAAAATCAAAGCACTCGACGTAAATGGTAAAGAATTTAGAGTATCTGCAGAAGGCTTTTTGGCAAGAATTTTTCAACACGAAATTGATCACACAAACGGCATAATGTTTATCGATCATATAAAAGACAACCCCAAAGCGTTCTTCAAGCTAGACAATAACGGCGAACTACAAGAATTGGAATACAAAAAAGATGTCGAACAAAATAGTATTCTTTGGTAACGAAAGACTAGGCACTGGGCTCGGCACAAACGTGCCAGTACTCCGGTCGCTGATAGACGCCGGCTACGATATAACAGCGGTGGTAGTCGCCCAAAACGACAATAGTAAGTCTAGAAAATCGAGAGTACTAGAAATTGTTCAAGTTGCTGAAGCCAATAATATTCCTGTGCTCAGTCCATCAAATTTGAATGAAATTAGCGATCAAATCAAATCATATGGCGCCAAAGCTGGTGTCTTAATTGCCTACGGCAAACTAATTCCCAAAAATATTATTCAGCTTTTTCCGCGCGGCATAGTCAACATTCACCCGTCACTTTTGCCGTCTCATCGCGGTCCAATACCAATCGAAGGCGTCATACTCAAAGGCGAAAAAGAGACTGGCGTTTCGCTCATGCAACTAGTCGACAAAATGGATTCCGGTCCAATCTATGCCCAGAAAAAACTAAGCCTAACCGGCCAAGAATACAAAGACGAATTGGCTGAAAAATTAATAGATTTAGGTGCCGAAATGCTAGTAGAAAACCTACCAAATATTTTGAATGGTACGCTCGAGCCTGTTAAGCAAAATGATGTTTTGGCAACTTATGATAACTTGATAGAAAAAAGTGACGGCGAGCTAAACTTCAAGAAACCTGCCGCTGAGCTAGAGCGTGAAGTTAGGGCTTACGTGGGCTGGCCAAGAAGCCATGCAACTATCGGATCTACAGGGGTAATAGTAACTAAAGCTCATGAGATTGATGCTGACGGTACTCCCGGCACCCTATACCTCGGTGACAACCATTTTGGAGTACATTGCCACGCAGGGACACTAGTAATTGATCGGCTAATACCAGCCGGCAAGAACGAAATGTCGGCCCAAGAATTTCTATTAGGCTACACCCCTTAAGCTTTTACTGAGCTTGAGGTCCTGCAGGCGGTTGCTGATCAGGAAAATCAGGCTGTTGTGGTGGCATTGGTTGCATTGGTTGTATCGGTTGCTGTGGCGGTGCAATATTTTGCTGAGGTTGCTGACTGGCAGCGCTAGCTTCGGCCAATATTTGTGGTACTGCAGCAGAAACTTCACCTTTTAGCTGAGTAAACTCGGCTTGGACGATTTCTTTGTAGTTTGGAAAGTTACTTTCGAGCCATTTAAATGCGCCTTGGTCATCTTTGGCCTCAAAATACTGTTCGAATTCTGTTAATTGAGCATCTGACATCTGATCAGCAAGCTTTGCGCCTACTCTTATCTCTAGGGTGTCATACATATGTTTCAATATGCCATTTTTTTCATGACTAGGAAGAGATTCGAGTCCGATTTCTGCCAGTAGTGAATTATCAATCTTTAGCATATTTTTATTGTATCACTATAAAGTTCTGGTAACAGCCTGTCTGGTAAACAATTCTATGCGATCACCTTCTAAAATCTCGGTTTTTTTGACTGTTTTGAGGCTCATACCGCACATTTCACCCTCAAAAACTTCTTTGGTTTCGCTAGGTCCGCGCTTGAGGCCGGTAACTTCAACTTCGCCAATCTGCTTCTTGTCTCTAATAACTCTTGCCAGTGCTGGTGAGGTTAATTTGCCCTTTGTGACTTCACCGCCGCATATCACCTCTGTTTTGGTAGTATTGAAAATACCTTTAACGTTCAGTGTGCCGAGCTCTGTCTCAATAATTTCAGGGCTCAATAAATTAGATAATTCATCTTTTACGTCGTCTATTAATTCATAAATAACTTTATATAGTCGCACCCGGATTTTGTCGCGGCTGGCCTGTTGTTTGCTACTTGAACTCAAACTTACGTTGAAGCCGTAGACTATGGCGCCACTACTATGAGCCAAGTGTAGATCGTTTTCACCTATTGGACCGACTCCGGAACTAACAATTCTTACCGACACTTCGTCGGTATCTAAAGCTTTTAGGCTATCGATTACTGAAGTCAAAGAACCTTGCACATCGGCCTTAATAATAATATTCAATTCTTCCATGGCATTGTCGCGGTTTATAAGCCTAATAAGCTCACCGCTACCAATGTTATTCTTGCTGGTTTTGACTGCTGCTTCGGCGGCATTTTCTGACTGGGCGCGAGCAGCTTTTTCGTTGGCTACGACGCTAAATTCGTCACCAAATTCAGGTAGAGTTTTGAACCCTGTGATTGCGACTGGAGTAGAAGGTGTGGCCTGCTTAATAGGCTTGCCGCCGGTCGTTTCGAGATTTCTAACTTTGGCATATGAGCTGCCAGCTACGATGAAATCACCAGGCTTTAAGGTGCCGCTTTCTACTAGGGCTT
>JBAXMV010000052.1:0-4085 GCA_037134095.1 bacterium
ACTGCTCCGGTATTGGCATCCATGATCACTGCACTAGCAGCGCTAGCTTTGGAATCTTTTACACCTTGGCTGAGTATAGTTTCGAGTCTTTGTTGCATCGCTAGGTCAATCGTCAGTACTAGGTCATCTCCGTTAACAGGCGTGGATTTTATATTGCTATTACTCGCTGCTAGCGGTATACCGTTAACATCAGTTATTGCTTTGAGGGTACCGTTCTTTCCCCGAAGTGCCTTGTCCATATATTGTTCAATGCCGTATTTGCCTTTGCCATCATTATCGACAAATCCTAGTAACTGAGCAGCTAATGTGGATTGAGGATAGGTCCGATAATTTTGGGCTACGGTGCCCAGACCAGGTATTTTCAATTTAGCGATTTTGTCTTTTTGTTGGACAGTTAATTTTTTGCCTAACACAACGTAGCGAGTGTCTTTGGTTTTCATCAAACTGGCGTATTTGGCATAATCACCGCCTATTATAGGAACTATCTTGGTGGCAGCTTCGTCAGGCTTCTTGATATACACCGGATCGGCGTACAAAATATATAGCTGTTGATTTAAAACTATCGGCAAAACATTGTCACCATCATGAGCCTTTATAAGTCCCCTAGAGGCTGGAATGTCATATTGTTTTAACTGGTCATTTAAAGCAGCAGTTTTGTAGTGATCATATCTGATAACCTGCAGATAAAATAATCGGATCGAAAATATAATAAATAGCAGTACCAATAAACCATAAAGAATCCTGATTTTGGTAACTGCTTGGGTTAATGCATTTTTGTTTGGTGGCGCCATTACCTATACATTATACCTGTTGTTTTTAGTGGCCTTAACGTACCGTCGTGGTAGGTGCGACTGAAACTAAACCTTTAGCTACTGTACTGTTCTGTGTTCTGCTCATGGACTGAAGTCGTGCCGAAGCTACTTCTAGATCATCGTGCTCAGCTTTAAGTTTGGACTGTTGCTGTTGCAAGCCATTGATTTGGTAGCCGTATGCATTGGTTTTAGTAACTTGGGTTAAATATAAAAGTCCTAGCAAGCAAGCCAGCACAATCAATATGATTGTATTGCTAACTGGTCCTAGTACTCTAGTTTGAGCCTGGAAACGTACTGTATTTTGATTTCTGCCTCGATATCGAGTTCTGTTTGAAGCTAAACTGCTTGAATATGTCATATTTATTTCTTTTTATTTTTATTTTTTCGGTCCAGCCCTTTTTAGGGGGCTGAACCTGCCGTTTGTACTTTTTAGATTACTTTTACGGTAATCTTGTACGCTCGGGATCTACTTTTGACCTGTATAGGCATGCATTTCCCTTTCTTTTTATTTTCGCTTGCATACACGAAGCTTGGCGCTGCGTGCACGCGGATTAAAAACTATTTCATTTGAGGACGCTGTGATTGGTCTCTTAGTCAACAATATGTGATCGGCATCGTAACGCTCACCACAAGCTTCTTTGAAGGCTTGTTTCACCATGCGATCTTCCAGACTATGAAAACTAATTACTGCTAACCTGCCCTGTGGTTTAAGCAAATCCAACCAAATTGGTAAGGCTTGCTCTAACTGGTTCAATTCATCGTTTACGGCTATTCGAATCGCTTGAAACGTTCTAGTAGCTGGATGTACACGACTATATCCGGGCCAGGCTTGGGAAGCAATTTCCGCTAACTGAGTGGTGTCCGTAATTGGTCTGGCTTCTATGATTGTGCGAGCAATCTGCCGGGCCTTGGGCTCCTCTCCGTAGCGAACCAGAATATCAGTTAGCTGCTCCAAGCTATAAGTGTTTACAACTTTATCTGCAGTTAGTTCCTGACTCTGATCCATGCGCATATCAAGTGGTCCTGATACTTGCAATGAAAATCCGCGTCTATTCTCGTTAAGGTGCGGTGACGACACGCCCAAATCAGCTAGAATCATATCGAATTTTTTGCCCTCAGCCTGCAATGCTTTAGCTGCACTCAAGAAATCCATTTGGCGAAGATCTATGTCTGTATCGCTAAACTTGTCTTTAAGTACCTTGATCGAATTTTCATCACGATCAACTAATACTGCTCGCTGTGGTGCATGAGTTTTCTCGACTACTGCTTCGGCGTGTCCTGCGTATCCAGCCGTCAAATCGAGGTATGATTCCTCTGCTTTCGGGTTCAGATATTGCAAAACTTCTCCGAGTAATACCGGAATGTGCTCTTCGTATTCTTTTTGCTTTTTGTTTTGGTGCATCTTGACTTGCTACTTTACCCTTCTTCCCTTCAGGGTTTTTTGTTTTTGTTTTTGCAAGGTCACCTAATCGGCAGTCAACTTTTTGTTTTTTTATATAGTTTTTGTTTTTGTTACTTATTTCAGCAATTTGTATAAATACAGTTTGCCAAATTAAGTGAGAGAGACTTTTTTGTGTGAGGTGGAGTTTTGGGAGGTGTTTTTTAAAAATGTGCGAGATTTTTTTGAGTGGTTTTCTATGGTTGTCCACTTGTTGATTGCCGATTAGCTAACCTCGCTAGCGTTATACTAATCGTTTTTTGTCTTTTGGTTTTTAATTGTTAAGGTGCTTTTTTAGGAGGTTTTGCTGGATTCTTCTGGGGACATAACTCTCCAGTAGCGTCCAACTCCTACGGCTACCACTTCGCGGCTAATGCCGGCGTAATCAAGCAAATGCTGCTCGAGTGTGATGCGCCCCTGTTTTCCGTCTGGCGATTGTTCGATCTTGCCCATTCTAAACTGAACGTTCAGATCTGCGATTCGCTCATCTAATATGTCGCCTTCTAGCCTAGGTTCAACAAGATTGTTCCAAACATCTAATGGGTATAGATGTAAGTACTTGCCGAAGCCTCTGGTAACTACTGCTCCGCTGGCAAACTTGTCACGAAGTTCAGGCGGTATGGTTAAACGCCTTTTATCGTCTAGCTTGCGCTGGAAGTAATCTACCGTGGCCATCAAAGCTCCCTATTATTTTTCTAGTGGTTTTTATTTTTTCCTGACAAGCTGTTTTGGCTTTCCAGTTCTACCCACTGACATGAGTTTACTACCCACCTTCACCCCCCGCAATACAGATTGTCATTAAATAGTGGTTATTCTGACACCACTTATCCACAGTTACTAGTTATCCACAACAAAAAACTGCCCTTTTGCGAGGGCAGTTTTACTCTTTTTAACAGATTGTTATTGGACGTGCTGTGGTGCGTTGTCGTCTATTGGTGTAGTTTCGCTTGGTGGCGTCACTGGTTTACTTACAGCAGCCTGTTCTTGTTCTAATTGATTCATTTCACTTGCATATTCACTAGCAGCATTCTGCTCCTGGTTGTCTTTGACCTGTTGAATAAGTGGTGCATTTTGCTTGTCTACTGCTTTTAAGTGGTCGTCTTGGCTCTTCGCTACTGCCATGCCGCCAAATGCTGCTGCTCCGACTGCAACTAATGTAGCGCCTGTCTTCTTAGCTTTAGCTAAACGGTTCTGCTGTTTTTCGGCTTTTTCGGCTGTAATTTGATCCATTCTCTTGGACTGTTCTGATACTAAATTATCTTGTATTTTTTCTGCGATTTCATCTTTGCGTACCTGTGTGGCACCTTCGTTGAAATAGCTGTCTTCTTGGTTTTGTGGGGTTTCGTTATTCATGCTTGTATAATACCTTATTTAAGTGTTTTTGTCAACAATGTTTATGCTTTACCTGCTCGGCTAGGTGTGCGCTGCATTGCACTGTAGCTTACATAGTGTGGTGAATGTTCTTGGCTCTCACGCCTTTGGGCTGTAGCCTCGAATTCTGACTGGCTATCTACTACGTTAGCATCTGCTTTATTAAGCACTGCTTTTTCGTGTTTAGGGTGATTGATGCCTAATACTTCTACGGATACTGCAGCTGTCATGAGCATTAGTCCTAGGCCTAGTGCTAGGTCGCTGATCTTGTCTGAATTTTTTTCTATGATTTTTTCCATAATTTTTTTGTTTTGTTTACCTTAGGTATTACTCTAGCAAAAAATACCGTTTTTGTCAAGCTTATGCTTACATATGTTTAGGGCTGAGAGGTGTTATTTTTGGCGAGTTTTCTTTTTGTGGTCGTGGTAGGCCAACTGGGAACGCATCTGATCTAAGCGAATTAT
>JBAXMV010000053.1:0-4041 GCA_037134095.1 bacterium
GATCGAATGACAGTCGAAGCTGAGCAGGTAGCCCCTGGTAACGGTCGCATGACCGTGCCCAACCAAGGTCCCACCGCTGTTGGCCAAGGCCCGACAGCCCCAGCCATAGCTGGTCCGCAACCCGCTCAAGCTTTAGGAGGCCCGCTGTCCCCTCCAAAATCCTCAGCCGGAACTTTCCTGGATGAGTGGCTAAACAAGCGTCGTAGCGGCTCTCAAGCGGCCACAAGCCCACAATTGCCAACAGCTCAACCTGCCGCAACCTACAATCCGCCAGCACCTGCGCCAATGCCCGCTCCAAACATGCCTGCTCAACCAACTCAACCAGTTCAAACTCCGTTATATCGACCAGATGTCATGCCGATGACGGCTGCTCCAAAGGTGATTAAGCGCGAACCAGTTAAGCCATGGACTCCCAAAGTAATGCCAACTCAACCCGCTAAGGTTGCTGCACCCAAGAAAGTCGTAGTCGATCAGTATAAGCCAGCTCCAGTCACTGAGAATAAGACTCACAACATCTCAAGTGACGAAATCGACAAACAAGAAGTAAGCAAGGTAGCCTCTCAGATCAAACAAGATATGCAGGCACCAAAGCCATCAAATGATAATGCACCCGAGTCAGATGACACAATCACTATTGGTGATGACGGAACTTTCAAACTAGTTTAGCTAGAGAATTTATTGTTGCTTCTTTTTGAAAGCTAGGCTTACAAGCAGTTCCATTGATACGCCTACCAAGAAGCCAGCTATGAAGAGGGCTAAAAATACGAAGTAGTTATAGTCGAAGCCGAGGTGCTTGGCTAGATATAGGTAGCTAGAGCTTCCCACAAAGGCCAGGATGCCGCCTCCGAGCAATCCAGATGGACGGCTAAGAGTTTTACCTGTTACTTCACTTACAGCGCTTACAGCGGGCTGATGAGCGAACTTACTCAGCACTCTTTGGCTAGCAGGTAGTTTGCGTCGAATATTGTTTAATTCGCGGTTAAGAGTTATTTTTTTGAGCTCACTGTTTATTGCTTGGTTGCCGAGTGGTTCATCGGGTTGCTGTTCTTTTTTGAGTGATTCCAGAGGGTTATTCTCTGACTGATCAATCTCGGATATAGTCTCTCGGGCCTCATTTAAGGCTTGAGTAGGGTCTTTCTCACCACTTCTTAAAGGTTCAGCATGCTCAGCATCTGGTAGCCTCTCAGGAGTCTTAGGTGCGTTTAAAGCCTCGTGTTGTTCAGCTTTGATTTTGAATTTTTCTGCCATGATTTACTCCTTGCCTAAAAACTTAGGCTAATTCCTTTATTGCGAGGTCACTCTCTTGAGCCAGTAGTCGAGCTCGGCCGTAGAAGTAACCGGCCACTACGACTATGAAGGTTGCGATTAATAGATTGGTGCCAGGGCCAGTGTTGGGCAGGGTAGCCGCAGTTGTTTCGATGGTCTTTGCTGGGGTAGCTGGTAGATTGATATTGATAGCGTTGCCATAAACGTTGGTCATTACTAGATCAAAGTGACCTGGATCAGAGCTGCCGGTAGGGGTAGCTGGGATCGGTGACTTAACTTTGACTGTTATCTGATGAGAAGCGGTTGCACCAGCTTTGATGTCTTGCTTGGCCCAGCTGACTACATTGCGATTACTGATAGTGCCACCGTGCAGATCAACGACTGTTGCATAATCTAGTACATCACTTAAGTCTTCTTCGAATACATAGCCTTTAACCACTGCTTTTCCGTTGTTTTTTGCACTCAAAGTGTACACGATAACATCGCTGGCTTTGACTGTTGTGTTGTTTGCATCAGGAGTGCCTGTTGTAGAATTACTGGCGGCTTTACTGACGAATACACAAGCTATGGCATCGACACTTGAAGTACTCTTGTCGCATGGCTTACATTTAGGATCGTTGGCATTCAGAAGCGGGTTGTATTGGCAAGGAGGGTAGCATTTAGGGCTCGATTTAGGTATCGACTTGTTGTAGACGCAAGGGTCAAAACAGGCTGCACTCTTTGCTGGGATTGCTTTGTTATAAGGGCAAGGATCGAAACATTGTGGACTGTTCTTGGGCAAGCCAGTCTTGCCAGCTACTGGACAGTGTTCGAAACATTGTGGACTGTTCTTGGGCAGGTTGCGGTCAAATTCGCAGGGAGTGTAAGGCTGAGGCACGTTTATAGAAACGATATTGCCGCAGTTGTACAAAATGTAGAAGACTTTACCATCAGCGTTACGAAGTTTGAGCGCACGATATGATGTTGTGCCGAAACTATCCAGGCTACGGACATACAAACGGCCTGCACCAGGAATGTTTACTGGCTGCTCATTGGTAGCGCGACCAGTATTTTGGTTTTGAGAACCGAAAGGCAAGCGACCCATTGATACGTAGTTTTGACTGCCTGAGTTAAGAGTAACCGTGTCGGCGCCATTAAAGTCGTCGCAGCCTATACCGTAATGAGCCAAGATTTCTTTAAAATTCTCGGTGTTTCTGAGGCAGTTTGCCTTGGCATCACCAGCTGAGCTGATGCCGCCGTTGATAATATCGTTATTAGAGCTAGCTGTCGTTGGCTGAGGTGGGCTAAGTACCGCAAAGAACTGAACCATAAAGGTTAGTACTATAAATACCATGCCAATTCGACGGATTCCCGCTTCTTCGCGCATCCGACGACTATAGAATCTCATCTGAGAGGCTAGGCCAGGGTTGTAGGGCAGTACGGATAATAATTTTTCAAACATATTTTTATTTTTATTGATTCCACAAGCATTTAAGCATAACGGTATTTGTTTAAGCAAGAGCTTTATCGTGACATTTGTCACATCAAAAATTAATCAATAGTTTGTCTGAGATTGGTTGTTTGGTTATAATAGAAGCCAGTGGGAAAAAACGTATAATTAAAACAGAGGTGTAATAATCAGTGGCTGACGCGAAGACAAAAAAAACAGGGTATTCTTCGGATCAAATTACTGTCTTGGAGGGTTTAGAGCCGGTTCGCAAACGACCGGGTATGTATATTGGTGGAACTGGTAGCGAGGGGCTACATCACCTTATATGGGAGTTAGTAGACAACGGCATAGACGAAGCTTTAGCCGGTCATGCTACAGCCGTATCTGTAAAGATGCTAGCCGATGGTGGCGTAACAGTTATAGATGACGGTCGTGGTATTCCAACCGACATTCACCCCAAGACCAAAAAGAGCACCGTCGAAACAGTGCTTACCGTGCTACACGCCGGTGGTAAGTTCGGCGATGGTGGCTATAAAGTATCTGGTGGACTTCACGGTGTAGGTTCAAGCGTTGTAAACGCATTATCAAATAAATTAATTGTTACTGTTTACCGTGAAGGCAAGATTCACCAGCAGGAATATCAAAAGGGCATCCCTCAGGGCGACCTAAAAGTAATCGGCAAAACTGACCGCACTGGTACAGAAATTACCTTTTATGCCGACGACACCATCTTTAAAGAAGGTATTCACTATAGCTACGACATCGT
Organism: bacterium; assembly: GCA_037134095.1. Taxonomy (GTDB): domain Bacteria; phylum Patescibacteriota; class Saccharimonadia; order Saccharimonadales; family UBA4665; genus RGVC01. The sequence goes on from JBAXMV010000053.1 coordinate 3,462, forward strand.
ATTAGATCGATTGCGCCACGCTGCCTATCTTACCAAAGGTATTCACACCTCTATAGAAGACGAAGCAACCGGCAGGCGTTATGGATTTTACTTCGAGGGCGGCATCCAGAGCTACGTCAAACACCTCAACATTGGTAAAGAAGTCGTTGACGATGACATTTTCTATGTCGACAAAACCATCAAAGAAGTTCAAGTCGAAGTATCTCTGCAGTATACCGATGCTTACAGCGAAACCATCAAATCATTCGCTAACAACGTACTTAACCCCGACGGCGGCACCCACTTAACTGGTTTCAGGGCAGCGTTAACAAGAGTCATTAATGATTACGCCCGCAAAAACGGCCTAATTAAAGAAAAAGAAGAAAACCTAAGCGGCGAAGACACCCGCGAAGGAATTACTTGCATCATCCTGGTTAAATTACCGGATCCTCAGTTCGAAGGCCAGACCAAGAACAAACTCGGCAACCCGGAAGTTCGTGGCTACGTCGAGCAGGTGATGAATGAATACTTTAATTATTATCTAGAAGAACATCCTGGTGTAGCTAAGAAAATTGTCGGCAAGGCCTTACTTGCTGCTCGT
>JBAXMV010000054.1:0-3876 GCA_037134095.1 bacterium
TTGCGATAGGGTGCGAACTCATTTAGCCCCTATAAGCTTCATAGTACGAACATTGTAGTAATGATCATCATCGAAACTATTAGGTAGCTTACCCTCACGAAAGGCTTTACAGAGATCTCGAACAGCATCTTCCACAGAATACTTCGGCTGAAATCCTAAAGCACGTCTAATCTTATCCGAATTTATATGGTAAGAACGAGGGTCATTCGATGTCGTTACTTCAATAGGAATATCATTTTTTTCTGGGAAAACTTCCTCAACAACCTTCTTAACAGCTTGAGCAATTGCCATAATGCTCATATTGTCAAATCCAACATTAAAAATTTGATTTGCGACCTTATCGTCAGGAGCGGTTAACAAGAGCTTACACAAGTCAGCATAATCTTGAATATGAAGATTGGGGCGTAGCTGATCACCGCCAAAAACCAGTATTTTATTTTTATTGACCGCATGATTTGTCAGAATGTTTACTGATAAATCTAAGCGCTGACGTGGACTGTATCCGCAAACGGTAGCTGGGCGAAAAATAACCCCAACAAAATCTTTGCCGGTATGTTTAAGAAGCAAAGGCTCGCACATGCCTTTGTATTTGTTATAGAGCGTCAAAGGAACCAATGGATGCTCTTCAGTCACATCAGGTGAATCGGACACACCATAAACAGAACTAGATGAAGCAAAAACAAAACGCTTAACACCAGCTTCTTTTGCGGCGATTACTAATGGCTCAAAAGAATTTAAATTTACCGATGTAGAAAGCTCTTCATCAAGCTCAAAACTTGCATCGTTCGAAATACAAGCGAGATGAAGAACGCTATCTTGGCCAACACACGCTTGCCTAACCTTGGCTAAATCTCGTACGTCCCCTTCGATTAAATGCAGTTTTGAGCTTTTTGGAAACTGATCGATGCCGTACCACATCTTATCGTAGACGCTAACTTCCCAACCCTCGTTTAGCAGTTGCGGTACCAACAAACTACCGCAGTATCCAGCCCCACCAAAAACTAATACTTTTTTCACAAGCAAGTACTCCTATATTTTTTAAAATCGCTAAAATCAATTCACCTTAATATCGTAACCTGCCGCCTTGGCGTCCTTGTAAAACATCTCCACTGTTTCAAGCGAATATTCTTCTAAGTCCTTACCGACAAGTGCGAGCTTTTTTAAGATATCGTTTGTAGCAGTAATAATATGGCAGCCAATTTGATCGGCTTGAAAAATATTTAATAATTCGCGTGGGCTCGCCCAGATTAATTCTGATTTTGGCTTTGCACGCATAACATCAACTGCCTCAGCCATCAATGGCAAAGGATCAATGCCAGTATCGGCAATGCGGCCAGCAAATACTGAAATAATCGCCGAAGTCTCGGGCGCCAAACAATCGGTAATCTTTTTCACCTGATCGAGCGACATTACAGCCGTTACATTCAAGGAAACTCCAGCTTTTGAAAGCCGTTCAATGACAGGACCAGTAAATTGTTTTTTAGTATTCGTTACGGGAATCTTGACGTTTACATTTTTACCCCACGATGCTATCTCCAAAGCTTGCTTCTCCATTGCTTCAAACTCGTCCGCAAATACCTCAAATGAAATAGGGCGATCTGGTATAGCTTGTATAACTTGGCGCGCAAAAACACTGTAATCTTGTACGCCAGCCTTACGCATGAGTGTTGGGTTGGTAGTAAACCCCTTAATCATAGGATTGGCATACATTTCTTTCATTCCAGCAAGATCAGCGCCGTCGGCGAAAAGCTTTACTTTTAAAGTGCTAACTATTTGCATCAACCAAATCCTTAGAGTTAAATTTTTGAAGAATACGCTTACCCGCATCCTCTAATGAGGTTACTATTTCATCTGGGGTATCGGGGGCTTTTTCTTGATACTGATAATCAATAAAATAAGTAAAACAACCGGCTGATTTACCAGCTTCTATGTCTCGCCAGCGGTCCCCCACCATAAAACTTTCCTTGAGGCTAATCCCCCATTCACGAGCTGCCTCAAGTATCATCCCTGGCTTGGGTTTTCTGCAATCACAATCATCTTCATCTATGTGGCAACACACTTTTATATCGTCACAAAGCTTATCTTGATAGAGCTTTGCATGCATTGAATCAACCACTACTCTACTTTGAATACCAGTAGCCACATCAGGCTGATTAGTCACAATAATGACCAAATACCCCGCAGTGCGCAATTGTTTAATGCAGTCTTCTACACCTGGTAAATATACAAAGTCTTTTAACGTAGCTGGAGGATAAGGCTTACCATCGCGCACAACTGAGCGATTAATAACTCCATCACGATCTAAAAACACGGCACGCCTCATTAAATTTCCGTATCTATAGCTACCACTTAGTTGCCACCTGCTGAAGCAGGGGGTTCGAAACCAAACAATGCCAAACGACCGCTTGAAATGCTTCAGTATGAGGAGTAATTCTTGAGCTTTCTACTGTAGGAATCACAATTACCGTATCACCAACTTGCTTTGTATAGCCGCCATCTCGACCCACGACTCCAAATATTTTCATGCCTCGAGACTTGGCTTCTTTAATTCCAAAAACAAGGTTGGCACTAATATTTTTTTCTACATTTCCGCCGCCAACTGAAAGCACAAATACCGCATCCTTCTCATTTGCTTTACTAGTACGAAGCCATGCAGCAAAAACCGTGTCCCAACCTTCATCATTTGTCCGAGCAGTTAATTCAGAAACATTATCTGTGGGCGCATAGGATTCGATACCACAAAGTTTTCTAAAGTCGTTTACAGCGTGACTACAATTTGCAGCGCTACCTCCAACCCCCAATAGAAATAGTCGACCTTCCTGTTCACGAAGTTGAACCAACTCAGTCGCCAAACGCTCTATTTCAGAATGGTTTATTAACGCTGCAATTTCGCCGACTTCTTTAAAATAATTTTTTGTGTGCATATTGCAAATCACTTTTTGTTATAAATTTTTATGAATAATTCAAAACTCAAGCTCGCTAATGCCCGATCTCGTGCTTGCATTGCTACTCTCTTGGCTATCATTTGGTACCACCGCTTTTGATGTTCAGCCAAACACGTTGGCCTAAGAGCACTAAAAGCATCAAGAAAAATGCAGCAGCTAGACCGCCTGCAGTCGTTTTGATCATTCCCTTCTTACCACCACTCGTGGGAGCGGTATTCATTTCAAACGCTTTGTTAAAGCGCACCTCATTGGCCAAGAGGGTGACGCGCAGGCCATCGACAAATGCTAAGGATTTGGGGTCGTTGGGGTTTAAGGTGGCCCGCAGAGCGGCCTCTTGTTCTAACAACTGGCGAGTTAAGGTAATGCCGTCATAGCTGCTGCCTATGAGGGGGGAGACTTGCTTGACCCAGATCCGTAATGTCGCCATTTGCGCTAGGGCGTCTTGAGGCGCTCGAGCGTTTCTTTGTTGGCGTTGATATCGGTATTGGCCGCAATGATTTGAGTGCTGAGTGGTAAGTACTTGGCGCCCGAGTCTTTGGGGTCGACCACTTGGCTCACGGTTTTTTGATCCCCCGGAAAACGCTTGGCTAGCGCCTCCAAACTTTTGAGACGCTCTTGTTGATAAGCCAACTCGACTTGGGTAACATTGATCTTGCGCGAAATGTCGGCATCGGCACTCATCAGTTGAGATTCTTGCGCTCTAAACATGGCTCTGATTGCTAAATAAGAGGCGCCTTGTAGCAAAAAAACTTTAGCACCACGGGCATTTTCAATTGCCTTATCCTTGGCGGATCCGCCTGCCGTTAAGGTCAAGCTCACAATGGTAGTGCCAGCTGATTCAAGACCCGCTGTCGAGGCGAGATCCTTGGTATCGGCTTTACTCATGCCGTAGGTCGGCAGGGCGTTTTTTTGCCACCAATCGGGATTGCTT
>JBAXMV010000055.1:0-3683 GCA_037134095.1 bacterium
CTGTCGCGACAACTAAGCGAATTCCCAAAGCCCGGGCGTAGGCGGCTTCGGCCTCGTCGTGGCGATCGACATCGGGCACGTGATAGCCAAGCGATTCGATCTTGACTTAGGCGCACCCTATAAGCATTTATCATCAGGCAATCAACAAAAATTAGCCCTCATTCTAGCCATAATGCACCAGCCAAAATTATTGATTTTAGATGAGCCAACTAGAGGCCTGGATCCACTATGGCAGGAAGAAATATATGACATTCTCAGAGATTTCCGAACAGCAGGCGGTGCCGTCTTTATGTCATCTCACAACCTCTCAGAAGTACAAAAAATTTGTGACCATGTCGGTATTATTAAAGATGGCAAAATGGTAGCCAGTCAAACTATGGACTCGCTCCGCAAGATACATACCCATCAAGTAAGTGCTGAATTTCAAGATGAAATAAATATTGCTGAGTTTAAAGACATCAAACACGTTGAAATTATTAAGTCATCATCTAAGTCAATAATGGCTAACGTTACTGGGGATTTAAATGATTTTATGAACGCCATTAATAAACACAAACTTCACGACCTAGAAGTAACCCACGCTAGCGTAGAAGAGACTTTCTTGAGGCATTACCGATGAGACAACTCGCCACACTAATCAGCAAAGAGATATACGTCCGTAGATGGTCGCTACTAGGATTCACCCTTGGATCGGTAGCCTTTTTGTTGCTCTATGTATTAATTTATCCATCATTCCAGAATGAATCAGCCAAGTTCAATGAGCTGTTACAGTCATACCCAAAAGCTGTACTAAAAGCATTTAATATAGAGAATCTACAGTTTAGCAGCATAGAAGGATACATCTCGGCCGAACACTTTAGCTTTGTCTGGCCATTACTCGCGATATTCTTAAGTATCAGTATGGCCGGCAATAGTATTGCTGGAGAGATCGAAAAAGCAACCATGGCAATCACTTTGAGCTTGCCGTTGAAACGAGGCAAGATTTATATGTCAAAAGCTCTAAGCGGATTAATCGCAATTGGAGGCTTTGCAGCCGTCACAACTCTATCCTTGATTCCACTTTCTATGATAAATAATGTATCGCTGAATTATGGTCACGTCGTGAAAATATCCATACTAGGAATCCTGTTTGCATTGGCAATTTACTCTTTAGCGTTGATGTTTTCGGCAATTTACTCAGAAAAAAGCAAAGTATATTTCTGGGCTGGAGGAATATTAGTGTCTATGTATGTGGCCAACATAGTATCTGGGCTGGTGAGCTCACTCAAGAATTTTCAATATGTTTCACTGTTCCATTATTTCGCCGCCGACAAAGCCATAACTCAAGGCATCATTAGTTTGCAATCTGTAGCCGTATTTACAGGCCTCAGTGTCGCTTCATTAGCTATTGGGTATCTGGTATTTATTAAACGTGACATAAGTGTATAGATAGTGCTATAAAGTAACTAAATGTCTGAAACAAAAATTATAACAATTATTGGTGCTAGCGGCTTTATTGGTCATAACTTAATCAATTACTTGCTCTCTGAAACCAATTATCAGGTGAGAGCTTTTGCGAGACACACCGATACAATTTCTGTCTCTCCAGAGTACTCCGATAGATTAACTCTAATCAATGGTGACGCATTCGACGAAAACGCCGTCAAAGATGCCGTCCGTGGCTGCGATGCGGTAATTTACTTACTGCACATGATGGCAGAGAAGGGTGACTACGCTCAAAAAGAAGCCGAGGTTGCAGAAATATGCGGCAGAGTCATAGGTGAGCAGGGAATTAGGCGAGTTGTTTTTATGGGTGGACTAGGTAGCGATAAAGACCAGTTGTCAAAACACCTTAAAAGTCGTCATAACACGGGAGTAATTCTACGAAAATATGTAAATTCTTTGATTGAACTTAGGGCCTCAATGATTGTCGGGGAAGGGAGTATAGCCTACGAAATTATGAAACGATTAGTCCATAGGCTGCCAGTTCAGACTCTTCCGACTTGGGCAACCACTCAGACTCAGCCGATCACATTGGATGATGCTCTGCAATATATTTTAGCCAGCATCAAGCTACCGGGTAATAACCATGAAATTATCGAAATAGGTGGCCCCGACAAAATGTCTTACCGTGATCTTATCAATTCCTATGGAAAATTTTGTGGCAAAAAACTGATACTCATAAAAGTACCTATCGTGCCCCTATGGTTAGGTGCTTGGTGGCTTAATCTATTTACTCCAGCCAAACACGCCAAAGTAGGAAGACAAATGGCAGAAAGCCTCATGAATCCAATGGTTGTAACAGACGATTCAGCCGCTCGTATATTTCCGAATATAAAACCAAAACATATTGATACGGCCTTTAAATAGGCAGAAATTTTGACTTTTTCAGACCAAAATTAATCTATTGTTTTTTTCATATTTTTGATTTGTCTTTTTAGTACTGCGTTTTTCACAAGTACGTTGGCAAAGAAACCGATGATACCGATACCTATCAGAGCATAAAAAGAGGTAAAAATTTTACCTACATTAGTTTTTGGAACGATATCACCATAACCAATTGTTGTAAGGGTAATTGTGCAAAAATAAAAGCAATTCACCCAATCCAATTTTTCGATGTAGTGATAAAAAACCATTCCAATTCCTAGCACGGCAAGAGTTACTGTTGCAGCGCCGCTATACTGCCTTTTTATACGAAGATGTTCTTCTCGCAGTTCATCTAATTTTTCTTGAGACATTTATGTTATCCTTTATTGATTTTGTTGAGGTGCAGCATATATGTAAAGCAAAGTTGTCAATGAACATACCACAAGTGTTGTTTTAGCGATTACCGCCAAGCTTAGGCTGGCGCCAAAAGCCAAATATAGTAATCCTAGAAAAGCCAGGCCAACGCTCATTTGCAATAAATATTTTCTTACTATAGGTTTGAAAGTTTGGGACTTGGCATACAATGCGCTGCTCTTAATCTTGTCGATTTTAAGTGCTCGTCGTAGTTTTTCGGCAACCTCAGAGGGGCCGGCAAAAAAGCTCAATATTGCGATTGCAGCAAATGTCGCTAACCCTACGTAGAGTATGTTGAAGAGTGATGCAGTCAAAACATCATATACATGACTGACAGCTGGTATATAGGCTGGATTTGAAATTTGACCAACAAGTTGATCCTTGGCAGCTTTAGCTCCAATGATCTTCATTAAATAGATAGCTAGCATAACGATGGATACTCTGAATGTCGTTTTTACTCTGTTGTTAGACAATGCTAAGGCGCCAAGGAAGGTCGCCGCCGCGAAAAATGGCAACACTGCATGAATAAAATCAATCTGTTTAACTGTACGTTGGACAATTCTCGGCGTTGCTTGTAAGTCTGCTTGGATAGAAAGAGTATTGGCATTGCTAGGCGCTAGCGAGGGCAGGGTTTCTGCCACATTTCCTAGCTTCAAAGATATTTGTTTTTTGATAGCATCAATATTCAAGCTTATCTTTTCGTTAGCCTGCTGGATGGGTGGCTTTTTTTCGCCCCTAGCAATCTGCAGCTGCGAATTTAATGCCTGTTTGTTAGCAGATATCCACACAGCCTGGAAAGCATCGCTACTGACCACTTTAGTAGAGACTTTTTGAACCAAGATTCTCAACTGATCGCTCAGTGGACTAGCCAAAAAAGCTGCCTTTGGAGGTAAGGCTTGTTCGATTTTCTGTTTGACATCTAC
>JBAXMV010000056.1:0-3522 GCA_037134095.1 bacterium
TTTTCTACATAGCCTCGGGTTTGGATGGTTGATATCGTTGGTGCATAGGTACTTGGTCGTCCAATTCCCAGTTCTTCTAGCTTTTTCACTAGCATTGCTTCTGAGTAGCGAGCTGCAGAACGTGAGAAGGTTTCGGTTGCTACTATTTGACCGCATTCCAGTTTCTGACCTTCTGTAACGGCTGGCAAAATAGTGTCATCCTTGCCACCGCCGTAGACTTTCATGAATCCGTCAAATTTGAGGATTTCGCCTTTAGCAATAAAATTCTCAGGGTTTTTATCGTTTGAGATTACAAGTTCAGTTTTGTCGGTTATTGCTTCTGTCATTTGGGAAGCAAGTGCTCTCTGCCAGATCAAGCCGTATAATTTGGCTTGTGATTCGTCGGCACCGCCTTTTAGGCGACTGAATTCAGTTGGTCGAATAGCTTCGTGGGCTTCTTGAGCACTGGAGTTCTTGGTCTTGAACTGACGGAGTTTATGATAATTATCCCCGTACTGCTGCTTTATATAGCTTTCTGCAGCGTCTAAGGCCTGTTTTGAGAGTATTGTGCTATCTGTTCGCATGTAGGTTATATGACCAGCTTCGTAGAGTCTCTGAGCTAGTGTCATGGTTTGACGCACGCTGTAGCCTAGACGTCTTGAAGCTTCTTGCTGCAATGTAGAGGTGGTGAATGGAGCTCCTGGGTTGCGGGTGCTAGGTTTGTTGTGAATTGACGTTACGGTGTGGTTAGCGCCGATGATTTTTTCTAGCCAGGCCTTAGCCTTTTCTGGTGTATCAATTTTGGTATTTAATTCGGCATTAATTTCTTGACCACCACTGTTAAAGACGGCAGTTATTTTATAAGAACTTTGCGCTTCGAAGTCTCGAATTTCTCTTTCACGCTCTACGATTAAACGTACCGCAACAGACTGAACGCGACCTGCACTGAGGCCTGTGCGAACTTTTTTCCAGAGTACCGGAGATAGTTCATAGCCTACTAAACGGTCCAAAATTCTTCGAGCTTGCTGAGCATCGACTAATTTCAGGTTGATGGTACGTGGATCTTTGATGGCTGCATCAATAGCTGTTTTTGTAATTTCATGAAACAAGATTCTTTTTGTTTTGGTAGGGTCAAGTTTGAGAGCGTTAGCTAAATGCCAAGCAATAGCTTCTCCTTCGCGGTCTTCGTCACTTGCTAGCCATACTACTGAATCTTTAGCAGCTTTTCGCAGTTCAGCTACAACCTTCTTTTTGTCGCTACTGATCTCATAATGAGGTTCGAACTGGTTTTCGATATCAATATTAAGGCCTTTTTTAGGCAAATCACGAATATGACCAAAACTACTCTTTACGACGTAGTCTTTGCCTAGGAATTTTTCTATAGTCTTGGCTTTCGCCGGACTTTCTACTATTACTAAATTTTTTGCCATGTATCGCTACCTATATAAGCCTAAATAGCAAAAGATTGCAACATATATATAAGAATAGTGATGTATTTTCGATTTCTGACCACGGATCAACGGATTGCCCAGGTATTGCCGCCAAGGGCCCGTATTTTGCCTGTTATTTCTAGTTTTGTAAGGGCTTGATTGAATTCATGCACTGCAAGTTTGCTGAGCTGGAGCAATAAGTCGCCACTAGAATGGCCATCGATAATTAGGTCTATGATTGTTTGCTCATTTTGGTTTGAACCAGTCGGATACCTAGTGCTACCAGTTATGGTCTGCAAATTCATTGCCGCTAATACGTCTGCTACATCTGTTACTGGAGTTGCACCTGATTTTATGAGGTTGTTTGTGCCGGCTGAAGCTAGTGAGTACTTGTCGCCTGGTACGGCCATTACTTCTATGCCCTGCTCCAAGGCAAATCGAGCAGTATGTAGACTGCCAGACTTAAGCGTCGCCTCTGTTATAAGTACGGCATCGGCCAAACCGGCCATTATCCGATTTCGGGCGATGAAGTTTTGTTTATAGGTGCGGTCATTTGCACCATATTCACTTACTAGTACGCCGTTATTATCTAATATTTTAGCTGCCAGTCCCCTGTTTGTTATCGGCACAATATGCTGGATTGGACTAGGTAAAACCGCTATACACTGCCCGCCAACAGATAGTGCGGCCTGATGGGCTACTGCGTCCACCCCTAATGCTAAACCACTAATAATAACCACTCCTTGCCTGGCTAAATCAGCTGCTAACTCTGTTGTAACCCTGTTCCCATAAGGGGTAATTGAGCGACTTCCAATTATGGCAAGAGTCGGTTTTTTGACAACCTCTAACAGAGGTGAGCCTTGATAAAATAATTGCTTAGGTGGACTAGCTAATCGGCCCAAAATATCAGGGTATTCCCTGTCCGTAGGTGTAAGCTTATTGATATTCATAGTAAAATGTTTTTTAGTATTGACACAACAACATCTTTTTGCTAATATAGCAATCTGTGAGTTAAATATGTATATTTAGCTCAAGTACATTTCAATCCAATTCTAATGCCTATCTTTAACTAGATAGGACCAACGTTAGACTGTTTTAGAGCGGCAAAGATCAGTTGTTACCCTCCACTTATCTCTTGCGAGTTGGATTTATCCAACACGTTCTAAAACATACTAACCCCTTTAACTAGATTCCTCGATTGCCTGTTCGCAGGTTTTCCCGGGGTCCCCGATTCAATGTGAGCCTAAATGGTAACCATCTGATTTATTAGATGGTTGGCACGAGTCATTTATTTTTCGACATCGATGCTTCACCGGGGTGGGTTGAAGGGACGGGCATAAACTTGTTTTATGCCTATAAATGAGTCTCCAGCGGTGCCCACCCCCTCTGGAGGCTCTTTTATTTTATACAGACCCTAATTAACCCTTAAATTACTTCATTAAAGATTCATTATTCTAGCTTTTAAGTAATATTTTTGAAGCTAACAACAACTAAGTGTTATAGTATTGCTATATGGAACACAAAGCAGCCCAACATTTAATTACTTTCGAGCGTGCTGAGGTCGAAGCTTTACCCGGTTTACCGCGTCTCTGCCACGATACGCATGCTGAGCAAATTATGCAAAAGATCACCAACGAAATAGATTTATGCTTTGATGCCCTTTTCAGGCGTACTCCTAGCCCACTTTTCAGCGACAAAAGCTCTGCTCAAGATATTATTGCTAAAGGTAAAGCTTTAAATAGCATGTATGAACAACTCCAAGAAATCACAATTTCCAAAGAAGTTGCCAACCTTGATAGGCATTTATCAAATCCCCAACCAAACGATACTAGTCAATAAATTTACGAGTATCATGGGGCAGCTCGCCGCCATAAATATATTCGTTCAAAAGAGCTATGATTTCTTTTGCTAAAGTCGGCAGTTTTTCTATTTGTTCGCTGTTGAACTTTTGCAACACAAAGTCTTCGCTTTTAATCTGAGCAGGTGTTTTCGGGCCAATACCTATTCGCACCCTACCGTAATTTTCACCAACGGCTTTAGAGACAGACTTTATGCCATTATTTCCGGCATCTGAACCGCCAATTCTTAACCTTATATTTCCAAAGTCAACGTC
>JBAXMV010000057.1:0-3459 GCA_037134095.1 bacterium
CTAGTACTTCGTTAGCGAGCAAGCCTTTGGTGAGCTGCTCGACTTTGGCGCTGGAGCCTTTGGTTTGCATCTGAAAAGTTTTGGGAGCGGTTGGTATTGCGTCTAGATGTTGCTTGTTGATGGATTCGACATCGATATTGTGGGAATACAGTCTGGTTATGACTTGTCCGTCTTTGGGCTTCAGGCCAACTCTGGAAGTTACGATTTCACCATTAATTTCATTGAGCTCGCTAAAACGCATTAGTTCCAAGAATTTAAGTAGTTGATCATCGGCTGTTTGGCGATGCTGTTCGGTGATGTAACAGATCTTGAGGTCTAGTTCTTGCCAGGCTTCCGCGTGGTGAATAAAATCAAATTTTTGCACTCCTCTGCTAACCGGTGGTAGTTGGAATAAATCACCGACTAAGATTACTTGCAAACCTCCGAAAGGCTTATCGGATTTTCTAAGCATCTTGGCCACTGTGCTGATCATGTCGAGTCGTGCGCCGTGTAGCATCGAAACTTCGTCTATGACAAGTATGTCTACGCCGTTGTACCTTTTGATTAATTTCTCTGATGCGCCTAGGCGCTTCTTGTCTTCCTCTGATAAGAAGTCGAGTATACCCAATCCTGACCAGGAATGGATGGTTGTACCACCGATGTGGCTGGCGGCTATACCGGTGCTGGCGGTGACTGCGATTCTTTTGCCTAGCCGCAAGGAGCGGTTAATGAAATCGTTTAGCACATAAGTTTTACCGGCACCCGGAGCACCAGTCAGAAAAGTATTATTTCCGGACAACATAACTTGCAGGGCCTGTCTTTGTCTCATAAGACTCGATTGTACCATCTAATCTAGATTCTGCTCCTAAGGTGGAAGTCAGAAAATATTATTTATTAATTAAATTATCTAAAAATTACGAATGTTAGGCCGGATACAACGCTGGTTATTAGCGTACCCCAGACCATGTCTATAATTGTTACTCTTGCTGGCCATTTTTTGAGAGTTGCATGATTTGTCAGATCATAAGTCGAATACATCAAGAGTCCCAAGAGTCCACCGGCGGCTACTGCGTAGTTGGCTGAATCTTTGTCTAGTGCTGGATTTACAGCAAAGAAAATTACGCCAACAATATAGAGCGCGTAAAAAATTACAGCTGGCACAAAATTGGGCTTGGCGGCCATTAGGTGACCGATGTTCTTTTTATAAAAATTCTTGGCGACTACGCTTAGCCAAACTGCATCAATGGCCACGAAGATGAGCGTAGCAACGATGTAATGTTGAAAGAAATCCATATGCTTATACTACATTAATTGGTGACTGGTTGCCAGAAATTTCTTACTTAAAAAGCACGTTCTGAAGATCGCTAATTGGGTGACGAGTTTGTTCGGTGGTATCGCGGTGACGAACTGTTACTGTGTCGACGCTGTCACCTTCTAGCGTTTCAAAGTCGACAACTACGCAGTACGGTGTGCCTATTTCGTCTTGGCGTCGGTAGCGCTTACCAATATTGCCATTGTCGTCCCACATAACGTTACCGTAGATTTTTTTGAGTTCATTAAATACTTCTCGTGCCTTGGCAACTAGCTCTGGCTTGTTCTTGAGTAATGGACTAACGGCTACCTTAATTGGCGCCAAATGATCTGGTAGTTTGAGGAAACTGCGTTTTTCGCCGTTAACTTCGTCTTCGGTGTATGCTGCGCAAAGCACTGCCATGACGGCGCGCTCTAAGCCGAAACTTGGCTCAATGACGTGCGGCACGTAAGGTGTGGAATCATCTTTAGGTCGATATTCCATATTTTTGCCAGCATTTTTCTGAATATTTTCGAGGTCAAAATCTGTGCGATAGGCAAGGCCTAATAACTCTTCACGGCCTATTGGATAGTCGAACTCGAAATCTATTGTTCGCTTGCTGTAATGGGCGCGGTCGCTTTCTGGAACTTCCAGTTCGTGTACTGAATCTTTTGGCAGTCCGAGTGCGGCAGTCCATTCCCAAACTAATTTTCGCCATTTTTCGAATTCTTGTTCCCAGTCGCTAGGATGAACGAAATATTCAATTTCCATCTGTTCGAATTCACGAGAGCGAAAGATAAAATCTCGTGGGCTAATTTCGTTGCGGAAAGCCTTCCCTTGCTGAGCGATACCAAATGGCATATCTGGATAAAAGCTATCCAGCACATTCTTGTAGTTGGTGAAGATGCCCTGGGCCGTTTCTGGTCGCAGATAACTGATTGAGTTATCTTCGTCGACAGGCCCTATATTGGTCTTGAACATCATATTAAACTGTCTGGCTTCACCGAATGTATCGGTTTTGCCACAGGTCGGACACTTGGAAGCATCTATCTTGTCGGCACGAAAACGGCCGTGACAATTGCTGCACTCTATAAGTGGATCAGTAAAAGTGTCAACATGCCCGCTGGCTTTCCATACCTGCTTGTTCATAAGTATTGCAGCGTCAACGCCAAACATATCTTCGCGGCCGTCTACAAACATCTTCCACCACTGGTCCATGATGTTGCGCTTCAGACTAACCCCTAGTGGTCCGTAGTCCCAAGTACCAGCTAGTCCGCCATAAACTTCACTGCCCTGGTAAATAAAGCCACGGCGCTTGGCTAAGCTAACGATTGTTTCAAGTTGTACTTTGTTCATAAGTTAATTAAATTATATCAATTAATTAATAATTTTACCTGTTAGATATTCAAATAAAAGTTTTTCATCGATTTGATGAGGCTTAATACTACCTGATAATTTTCGGCAAAACCTTCTATTTTGTATATTCTTTTGGGGGTGTTATTACTGAAAAGTAGCCGAATTATCTTTATGTTTTTATCGCTGTATGTGCCGCTCGGATGATTCTCAAAAGTCATTTCTAAAACATCAAAATTATAGTGGTTATCGGCTGCCAATTTTTCGCCCTTGCTCCCTGTTAGAAGATTGGGTGTATGACCTTCGAGTTTCAATATTTGTGCTGCAAACCAAGCCTCAACAAACTGGTGATTGATACTGTCGTCATTGAGAGCCGATAGAGCATCCCGAAGTACAGCAAAGTATTCAGTGTCTACGTCATCTTCCGTAATCTTATTTAACAATTTAATGAATTCATAGCCCAGCTGAACTCGATCTATTTGGTGGACAACATTTTCATAATTTTCTACTAATCGGGCTGAAATCAGAGTGTCTAGATTGCCCTTGCCTTCTAGATACGTAATTTCACTGACACTAAATAGTTCAATGCCACCGGCTAGTTTGCTTTTGGGTTTACGCACCCCGCGCGCGATAACGCTGATTTTGCCATGTTGCTCGCTAAGTAGAGTGAGTATGCGATCGGCCTCACCGTAATCAGTACGCGACAAAACAATAACTTTGCTTTTTAGTTGTTTCATACGGCGACTTTGAGTGACCGAGCGACTTTTTTAAGCAAAGTTGCTAGATTGGTTGATGGCTTGTACAAGTAGTCCACGACACCTAGCTCTGAACTCAAA
>JBAXMV010000058.1:0-3375 GCA_037134095.1 bacterium
GGGTAGACCAGCATTAATTAGTGTAGACAACTGACGGCTGAATAGTACTTTGTCTTTAGTCTTAACTTTATTGCCGCCAAACATGCCTCGCTCTTTTTGCACAGAAATACTTAGTGGGGTAAGGCCCTGCTTACGAATCAACTTCGTGGCAGCTTGCTCTGAATCGGCCTGTACAATACCTTTGACCTTGTCGCCGGTGGAGGTATTGCGTGCCTGATAATTAAAGCTTTGCATATAGTGCTAGGTCCTCATCAGTCTATTAAGCTCGTCTAGATCGACTGCGTAATTGCGGGCTTCGTCGTAAGTAATGGTGCCTTGGTGAATTAGGCTGGCAAGTTCTTTGTCCATAGATTGCATGCCAAATTCTGCGCCAGTTTGGATGACGGCCTCGAGCTGATGCGACTTGCCTTCCCTGATAATATTTCTAACTGCAGGGTTGGCTACTAATACTTCAGCTGCGGCTATTCGACCGCCGCCTATTGCAGGAATGAGCCGTTGAGAAATTACACCCATAAGTATGTTCGATAGCTGTGCGCGTACTTGTGGTTGCTGGTGTGGCGGGAATACATCTATCATACGGTCAATACTTTGTGAGGCACTGTTTGTATGCAGTGTGGCGAATACTAAGTGCCCTGTTTCGGCGATTGTAATAGCGCTAGCAATGGTTTCTAGGTCACGCATTTCTCCTAGTAGTACTACATCTGGATCTTGCCTGAGCGAGCTCCTAAGAGCCGCACTGAAAGAATAGGTGTCGTAATGTACTTCTCGCTGTACAACAACTGACTTTATAGACTTGTGGGTGTATTCGATCGGATCTTCGATGGTGATGATGTGTTTAGTCTGTTCTTGGTTAATCTTGTGGATTAAGGCTGCTAAAGATGTAGATTTGCCTGATCCTGTTGGGCCAGTAAATAGTACTAAGCCACGAGGAAACTCTGTAAATTTATTTACCACAGCTGGCAAACCAAGTTGCTCAACAGTTAGAATTTCGTTTGGAATAAGCCTTAGAGCAGCCGCTAAATTGCCACGTTCGTGGAAGGCATTTACCCTAAATCTGCCGATGTCGCCGAAAGCAAAGCTGAAGTCGAACTCTTTGTCTTTTAATAATATCTGTTTTTGGTCTTCGTCAAGTATGGCGAATATTAGCACCTCAATTGCCGCTTCGTCTAAGGCGTCAGCGCCCACAACAGGCACTAAAGCACCGTCTACACGCAGCATTGGCGGTAAACCTACTTGAAGATGAAGGTCTGAGCCTTTCTTTTTGATAACTTCTTCTAGTAGTACTTCTATTTTTGGTTGTGACTGCATGGTTCCACCCTATTTCATAACTTTATTAGGCATTGTCTTCAGCTGCTACGCGATTAATTTCTTCTATTGATGTCCTGCCATCGAGTGCTTTTAGGTAGCCGTCTTGTCGCATGTTTATCATGCCTTGCGACTGTGCAGCTATCTCGATTTCAGCACTTGTAGCTTTTTTCAGAATTAATTTTTGGATTAAATCTGTTATTTCAAATACTTCGTATAATCCAACCCTACCCTTGTAGCCGCCTGGAGTATCGGGCGTACTTGTACCCTTATATAAAGTATAAGCGCTTTGACCACTTAAGGGCAAGCTTTTATAGCCTAAGTCTTGTGACACGGCTGCTACGTCTTCTGGTTTTCTGGGCAGTATTTTGCCGAGTGTGGCTTGTACGCCAGCTGTCTCTGGGGCTGTTGATTGGTATTTAAGCTTACCACTATCGTCTATTTTACGAACCAGGCGCTGGCCAATAACGGTATGCACTGTGCTAGCAATCAAAAATGGTTCAATACCCATTTCTAGTAGACGCGGCAAGATACCTGCTGCACTATTGGTGTGCAGTGTAGCGAACACAAGGTGGCCTGTAAGGGCGGCTTCAACTGCAAGTTGGGCAGTTTCTTTGTCGCGGATTTCTCCCACCATTATGACGTCTGGATCCTGACGCAAAATTCTCCTGAGTCCGGTAGCAAACGTCAGACCAACTTCGGCATTAACCTGAATTTGGTTGATGCCTTCCATCTTGTATTCAACTGGGTCTTCTAGGGTAACTATGTTGACGCCGTCAGCTTTTATTTCTTGAATCAAGGCATACATTGAAGTTGCCTTACCTGAGCCCGTAGGACCGCTTGTAAGTATCATGCCATTCGGCCTTTCTAAACCTTTGCGGATGAGCCTTAGGGCCCTTCCGGCATAGCCCATGTCTTCTAGCTTCAAAGAGGTTCCGCTCTTGTCTAGTAAACGAATCACTACTTGCTCGCCCCATACAATAGGTGCAATCGCGATACGAAGGTCAATACTATTACCATCTACTAAGACTGTAAAGTTTCCGTCTTGTGGAGTGCGGTGCTCATCGATTTTTAGATTAGACATAATTTTAATACGCGAAATGAGAGCTGGCTCAATACTCTTAGGTAAACGCATTATTTCTCTTAATACACCGTCTATACGGCAGCGAATTTTAAGCTCTTTTTCTAAAGGTTCGATATGAATATCACTGGCGCGGTTACGAGCAGCGTATTCCAGTATTGCAGTTAGTGCTTTGCTAATTGGTGAATCGGCCACGATAGTGGCAATCTCGTTTTTACCGCCTTTTTTTGCAGCCGCGACAGGCTGTGCTTCTTCGCTACTCCTACCCTGATCGGTGCCAAACGCACTTGTAATATCCGAATTTAAGCTAGTTTCGTACTGTTTCATGACATGCTTGATGCCTGCCTCACTAGCTACGTAAACTTTGAGCGGGCGACCGATTCTGTTGCTCAAGAAATCGACTGCCTGCACATTGTCGGCATCTAGCATGGCAATGCCTAGTCGATTATTTGTTTCACCAAGTGGCACAGCCATATAGCGCTCGGCGAGGTCTCTTGGTAGTAATGTTAATAGTTTAGAATCCACTTTTGCTGAGGTGAGATTCACATATGGCACCTTGGTTATTATGGAGTTAGCTTTTACTAGCTGCTCGTCTGTAACTATTTTGTTTTTTATCATGAAGCCAATGAGTGGTTCTTTGGCTTTCTCAGCATCTGCCTTAGCTTGTGCTAATTTTTCGGCAGAAATCATACCGCCCTTAATCAGGGCGTCTTCTATTTTTAGTGCGGCAGGTGCTGAAGGCGTAGCCATTCTGCCCTATCTCCCTGTGTTTGAACTAAATGGATCTTGGTTGGCGTTTTGGCCTATAACAATAATCTTAGTAGGATCAAAAGCGTTAGAATTATAGAAACGAGTATCCGGTTTAGCGAAGCTCGAGCTAATTGGTTCGACAACTTCAACTTGTACGCTACGGTTTTTTGGTGTTACAAAAACGTAATTAGAAATAATGAATGAAAGTATGCCACTGATAACGACGATTACGGCTATGA
>JBAXMV010000059.1:0-3314 GCA_037134095.1 bacterium
AATCCATGTAGATTACCCGACAAGCTAGACATTACGTTATTAACTGGTGCGTTAAGCGTGTATACAAGACCTGCAAGTAATTGATTCTTACTTGGTAGGCCAGCAAGTGCTTTTACGTCAGTTGCTGAAATGAAACTACCGTCAGTATCAATGCCGCCTACAAATTCAAGTGTAGGATTCTTTTTGGCAAAAGTGTTCAGTATCTGTGCTGCAGATACTTCATCTTGATCGTTGAAGGCGTAAAGTAACATTCCTTCTAGACCTGATGTGTCTGTGTTTTCTAATTCTTTTACCGATTTAATAGCCTGTATGACTAATCGGTTTTTAACAACTTTGACTTTAGTGCCATTGTCTCGAGCATCACGCCTAAGTTGTTGAAGTGCTTTGACGGTAGTGCCTTGATATTTAGCAACAATTGTCATCTTTGATTTACTTAGTAAATCAGCAACTTCTGAAACTATTTCGTTTTTTTGAGCTTTGGTTAGAGCCATATTTACTCCGTTAATTACTTATTTTTACGAACCATCGACCGATATTCGTTTTAGCTGCCAAACAAAATACCGTCATGGTAAATCCAGACGGTATAAATACTTAAAAAGTAGATGTTATACCTAGGCGACTTTATCAAGATGCTTTAACATCCGTCGCTGTCTCTGGCAACTTACCAATATAATAGCAAATATTAACATATTTGTCCACTAAATGGGTGGTAGTAATTCCTTGTAAGTTTACTCCGTAGATTCAGGTAATTTAGTTAATTCTTGTAATTTTATGCAGTGCGAAATGAATTGGGATCTTTCATTGGCGTTTTTTGTACTATTTCTCATTGCTTCATTTCTAGCAATTCCAGCCGCTCTTCTTTCTTCGAACGCCTGTTTAGCATCTGCAAATCTCTGCTTCAATTCATCGTCTATATTGCTGAAATATGTTGGTTCGTACCCTGGAATTTCCATAATTACTCCTTTAATTAAAAAACTCCCTTGGTTAAGGGAGTTTAGATTCTTTTTGAATATATCTAATAATCTCCCGATTAGGGGCTGAGGATTACCACTTTCACGATGAGTATATTAGACATATTAATTATTTTAGACCTATGAAATAAATATGCAAATTTTATTTGAGTTTTTGCAATTTATACTGAGTGTATCTTTCGGCTGCCAATCTTGTCAGTTCTGGATCTTCATCTTGGTTAACAAATTTCATTGATTCTGCTAATAATGGGTGAACTTCAGCCAATTTTTCATGCATTTTTAGTACTAGTTTTCGATATGAGGGGTGTCCTTGAGGAGTTGTGCGTAGTTCATGCAAATGAAAGGCTTCACGGGCGTTATATGTAATTTTCCAGCGCATCTTATGACCTAACAATGTAGTATATTGCGATTCATCGGCATATCCAGCAGCTATCATTTCACTATGTATTTTGAGACTTATTTCAAATGCACTCTCGAATTCATCTACTAAATTAGCCTCTTCAAGAAGTTCTGGGATATCAAATCCATATCTTGGTGTTAGTTCTTGCCATGCCAGATCATCTACCATTCGGTGTCTTTGAAGATCCCTGAATATCCCATAGTCACAGACGATATCCCAACTATAGTGAGCTTTTTCTAAGGCTCTACCGGGTTTATGTCGGCGATTTAGTCTTTCCCCGATGTACGTGTTGAATACTTCTAGTCTTTGATCATAACTCCATAAATTAACAGCTTCTTTCAAATCGTTGATCGAGAGATTGCTGTGTTCGTAAATCATATCAGGCACTAGCAGCATTTCGTTTTTTGGCCAATAGTCCACTAATTGAACATCTTCATTGATTGAAGTACTGTGAGTAGATTTGAGCATTTCTTTGGATAAGTTCTTGACGGCAGATTTGGTGTTTGAATAATATGCGACTGTAGCTCCACCTCTTTCCGGCTTATCTGCTCTTTGAAGAAAAACCGGCATTATTTTTCTAGCTTCTTTTAGTAGTTTGTTGCCCGATATTTGAGCTTCGATGTTTTCATCGGCTTGCAGACGCATAATTAAGCTTTCCAGGGCCTGACCAGACGCGTATATGCCTACAGTTGATTTCGTAGCTACCGGAAGCAGTGAACGGGCTGCATCGCACGCCTGAGCTCTAGTAGCTGAACGCCAGGCGCCATCTCTTTCGTTTGCTGGTACGTTGGAATTGTTTTGTATATGCTCGGTCAGCTTATGTACTACAGATGAATATATATCAAATACTGAATCCAGAGCGGTCACATATTTAACTTTTAGTTCTTCATTTAATTTAGGAACATAGTATTTGTAGTTACCTGCATCATCTTTTTCGTCATAGTAAATATAGCGCGTAGATTGCTCTAAATATGAAGCCAATCTACCCCATTCAATTTTCTTAGTTAACAAGTTAGAAGCATTCTCTATAACAAAATGCAGTCCTGCAAGCTGTTGCACCGAATCATCACCGTATGCAGTTATAACCCTTTCCAGAAGTCCTTCGTCTTTACCTTTGTTGTTTGTAAACTCGTCTAGAAGGGTGATTCGCATATCATCACCACGTCTACTCAGTCTAGCCATTGCCGCAGCAACAGTAGTAGCTGATAATTCATCATTAAAAGCATAAATATTATCCTCACTATTTGTTATGATAGTTTGCAGATATTCTTTGCCGTCTGCTGTGATAGTAGTTTTACCATCATTTTTGATGACATATTTAATGTTGTCTTTGCTGTGATCAATTTTCTCTGTATTTTCTTGCTCATTGATAGGAGGCAATTGTTTATTGGCAAGAATTGTAGCAATTGGTGTAGGTTCAACAGATTGTTGGCTAGGTGAGTGTATTGTATTTAAGTTATTGCTCACAACTGACCAGATACTGTCTGCAACACTATCTAGATCATCTGTAGAGTAAATAACTGGGAAATTACGTTGTTTAGCTTCCCATAAATATCCAGCTCGAACTCTTTCTAGAAAACTGTCGTCGAGATCATCAAATCTATCGCCACTATAGCGATTTTTCAATCTTTCATGAAGTATCTGTACGGGTGCATCTAAAACAATACATACATCTGGTTCAATATCGCCAACGGCAAAATTAATTATTGTATTGATAATGTCATAATCAGGCACATCACCTCGCCCATAATATTGAATAGCTAGAGTTGTAAGATAATTACGGTCTACTATGCAGTTAACTCCGCTATCGATGCTTTCTTTGATGTTTTGCAGACTTTGAGCTCGGGCAGCATTATATAAAA
Source organism: bacterium (assembly GCA_037134095.1). GTDB lineage: Bacteria > Patescibacteriota > Saccharimonadia > Saccharimonadales > UBA4665 > RGVC01. The sequence goes on from JBAXMV010000059.1 coordinate 3,234, forward strand.
GAACTTCTGTACGCGTGTTCATTGGATAATTTGGGTCTTGAGTAAGCTGGCGGATGGCACGTACAGTAAGATCACTTTGAC
>JBAXMV010000060.1:0-3239 GCA_037134095.1 bacterium
TACTTATTGTTACACTCTCCGCGGTGGCGGTGTCTTTCGATAATTTTAGTTGTGCCGTACAGTTTAGCTGCAATTGACTGTTTGTCTATTACGCAAGGATAGTTGCCAAGCCGCATAGTGCCGCCGGTGTTTAGTTTGTCGGACTGATCAGCCATGGTATTGATGACCATTTCTTTTGAGTTGGGATCTAGCTCAAAAGTAGTTGCCTGCTTCAGACCAGCATTTCGTGCTGCGGCTATTACAGCTACCTGCATGCCCAGACATAAACCTAAATACGGCTTTTTGCTATCTAATGCGTATTGGGCAGCAGCTATCTTGCCTTCAAGACCGCGTTTGCCAAAACCACCAGGTACTAAAATACCATCGTATTTTTGAAGTTCTTTTTGGGCCTTACTAGGATCTGAGTCAAAGTCGGCGGCATCAAGCCAGGATATGTCCAAACCGACATTTTTATGCCAGGCAGCGGCTTTGAGAGCCTCTAGGACCGACATGTAGGTGTCGCTGTTGTCCATATATTTTGCTACAAAACCAATTTTGAGCTTACGATCATGTTCGGCGGTGGCTAATTTGACTACTTTACGCCAATCGTCTAGTTTTGGTTTGGAAGATTTAAGTTTCAGTTTTTTGGTAATTACATCTGTTATGCCCGTATCTTCGAGCGTCAAAGGAACGCTGTAGATACTTGGCGCATTGGGTAGTAGAGCGATAGCGTTCTCTGGCACTCCACTGAACAAGCTGAGCTTTGTTTTGGCAGCCTGACTGGCAAGATCTTCGCTTCGTCCGACCAAAATATCTGGTGATATGCCTAGGCCTCGTAGCTCACGGACTGAATTTTGCGCAGGCTTTGTTTTGGTTTCGTTGCTTGCGTTAAGATATGGCAGATAGACAACATGTACATATATGCAATTTTCTAGACCGACGGTAATTCCAAGTTCACGAATTGCTTCCACAAATGATAGCGACTCGTAATCACCAACGGTTCCACCAATTTCAACAATATGCACATCAAAGCCTTTGCCAGCTTCAATAATCCACTCCTGAATGGCCCGAGTTACGTGAGGAATGATCTGTACATCATCACCTTCGAATTTACCGGCTCTTTCGTCCTGTATTAATTTGAGTAATACACGGCCACTCATTAAGCTGCTGGAGCCAGTTAATTCTTCGTCTATGAAACGTTCGTAGTGTCCGAGATCGAGATCGGTTTCGGCTCCGTCTTTAGTGACAAAGCATTCACCGTGTTCGCGAGGGTTTAGTAGGCCTGCATCGACATTTAAATAAGGATCACATTTTTGGAGGTTGACGCTGAGTCCTCTGGATTTCAGAAGTTTTCCGATTGAAGCGGCTGTTATACCCTTTCCTAGTCCAGAAAGTACACCGCCAGTGACAAACACATATTTAGTAGCCTTAGAAGACACGCGAAATATTAACCTCTCTTATTTAGATTAATCCTACCTTATTTTTGACTCCGTTACAAGGTGTAAAAGCTTATTGCTTATTGAGGTAAGCCTCTGCTGCTTGGAGTTGAGGATCGTTTTTGTTTGCGGAGTCAGTTTCTGTAATTTTAACGACTTGGTCGGGCGTAATACCCCGATGATTTATATTTTGACCGTTAGGGCGATACCAGCTAGCGACTGTCACTTTGAGCTGGGAACCATCTTTGAGGTTGATTAGTTGCTGTACAACACCCTTGCCGTAGCTTTTGTTCCCGATAAGATATGCGGCCTTATTGTCTCTTAGTGCACCGGCTGTGATTTCTGAGGCGCTAGCGCTGCCTTCGTTGATCAAAACGACAGTTGGTATACCTTTTGCGATATCATTGCCGGTTGATTGATATGTCTGCACCACCGTGCCACCTGTTTTTTCTTGTAAAATTTGAGTCCCTTGCGGCAACCAAAGGCTGCTAATGTTAACTGCTGCATCCAATAGTCCACCAGGGTTATTTCGCATATCAACTATCAAGCCCTTCACTTTTTGAGCCTTGAATTTTTCAACTGCTTTTTGAGTGAGTTGGTAGGTGTCGTTAGAGAACGAAGATATCTGGATGTAGCCGATATTACCATCTAGGGTTTTTGTAGTAACACTTGGCAAGCTAATTGTTTGCCTGGTGATAACAAAATTTAGTGGCTGATTTTTGTTGCGAACAACTGATAGTTTGACATTAGTGCCAGGCTTACCACGAATTTTGCTGACTGCATCATCAACAGACAGGCCAGTTGTACTCTGACCGTTAATTTCAGTGATTAGATCCTTGGCTTTCAGCCCTGCTTTGTCAGCTGGCATATTAGCGATAGGAGCAATTACTTCTAGGCTGCCTTGGTCATCTAGACCCAACTGAGCTCCTATTCCACTGAAAGAATTGTTTAGTTGATCATTGAAGTCTTTGGCTTCTTTGGCCGTAAAATAGGACGTATAAGGATCCTTAGTAGCATTTGCAAGTCCATGCTTCAATCCATCCTCTAGCTGTTGCTGGGTTAGTTTGCCGTCATAGTTTTGCTTCAGAGATTGATAGATGCGGTTGACGCTGGCGTAGTCTAGGCTGGCTGGCAGACTGGCATTTGCTGTGTTGGCGCTGGGCCTAAAGATAATCCTGCCATTACCAAAGTTCACGCCGAGTATAAAAACTCCGACAAATGCTAAAGAGAATGCAAAAGTACGAATTATTTTTCGTTTTTTAGACGGCTTAGTGGCTAGCCTATAGTCCTTTGAAGTCATTACTAACAGTATAGCAAAGTACTTAAGTTTTCTTAGACAATCAACTAGAAATGTATGAAGACTAAGCTTCCAACACTTACTCCACTTCGAGTCGAGTATCGGCCGTCCCATGAAGCATTGTATTGGCTCAAGTTGAAGGTGCCGTCGCCATTGACACTTTCGACGTACATAACGTGTCCATAGTAGCCGCTGTTGCTGACTGCAATAGCTCCTGGCTCAGGTGATTGGTCTACTCTTAGTCCCATGCGGCGGGCATTGTCGTCCCATTGGTTAGCGTTGCCTCGTCCGCCCCAATATGGCATATCGACGCTATTGCGACCGGCCAGATAGTCGGCGTGCACTTTGTAGGCTGTATAGCTGACGCATTCGCGGTTGTACATTCCCCATGGATCAATTATTGAGTCTTGGGAAGCGTTACATAGCCAGCCAGGATATCCACCGCCACATGTGGCGCCGGATCCTGGGCTATAACTACCGATGAAGCGGCTGTTGGCGGCAACTTGCTGGCGGCGCAAGGCAGCAAT
>JBAXMV010000061.1:0-3221 GCA_037134095.1 bacterium
CCCTACAGCTAAAACTTCATCAAGTATAAGGATGTCACTTTTTGCTTGGATAGCAATTGAAAACGCCAGCCTAACCTGCATTCCAGAAGAATAGTTTTTGAGTTTTTGGTCCATGAATCTTTCAAGTTCTGCAAACTCAACTATTTCGTCGTACATCTTTTCCATCTCTTTTCTGCTGAATCCTAGTAGGGCGCCATTTAGAAAGACGTTTTCTCTGCCGGTTAGTTCTGGGCTAAAGCCTACTCCGAGTTCGATAAACGGAGTTAGCTTGCCGTTAACGTGTATCTGTCCTGAATCGGGTGTGTAAATTCCTGCTAAGAGTTTGAGAAGAGTGCTTTTTCCGCTTCCGTTGCGGCCTACTATTCCAAAGAATTCACCTTTTTTGATTTCGAACGATATGTCGTTCAAAACTTGCTGTTTTTCGTAAGTTCTTTTTCTTTTGTAAAAATTAACTACAGCACTTTTAACTGAGCTGACTTTTTCGTGAGGCAGCTTAAAAGATTTATTAACTCCGTCTACTTTAATTGCTATGTTGTCGCTCATTTAAATGTTCTCCGCAAAATACTTAGACTCTTTACGGAAATATAGCAATCCGCCTGCAAGTGACGCTATTACTATGGCGAAAGGAATATACATATACCAGCCGCCCTGGAACACTGTGTGTGGGATTAGGGTTTCGTGAGTAATTGAGCTCCACCTAGCGTCTTGAATTGCTTGGGCCATTGGGTTTAGTAGGATTATTTTTTGAAAAGTTACGTTAGGGATAAGTGCTAGCGGGTATAGAATTGGGGTTAAATAAAATCCTGCCTGTAATACGACTTCCCATATATAGCCAACATCCCTAAATTTTACAAACATAGCCGATAGAAATAGCGAAAGACCAAGAGCAAACACATAAACTTCCAGCAAAATCACTGGCAACCATAGAGTTGTTACTAGTAAATCAACGTGGTTCAAAATCATGAAAATTATTATTACCACCATGTTTAGCAGAAGGTTGATGACGGCAGACAGGCTGCTAGAAAATATAATGATCCAGCGAGGTATGCGGATTTTTCGGATGAGGTCCCCTCTACCGACAATTGAACCTAGGCTTTGTGTGGTCATCTCAAGGAAGAAGTTCCATATAACTATTCCGAGCAACAGATAGACTGGGTAGTGTGGGATGCTGGCGCCGAGTTTTAAAAATTTTACAAAAACAATGTACAAGATTACGAAAAGTAGCAAGGGCCTAAGAAGCGACCAAGCATAACCAAGCACCGAACCCTGATAGCGCAGCTTAAAGTCTGTGCGTACAAGTTCGCTAATTAGCGCTTTGTTTTCTTTGGATAGATATCGAATCATTTTGTTATAAGTTATTATAGATTAAGAATGGACCTAAGTCGATGAAAAACACAGCAATAATAGTACCAAACTGGAACGGCAAAGAAAGCCTGGGTGCTTGCTTGGATTCTTTACTGGTTCAATCTGTCAAATCCACTGTTATTGTTGTGGAGAATGCCTCTACAGATGGTTCTTTGGAATATATAAAGAAGAGCTATCCTGCAGTAGAGCTGGTGGTGAACAAAAAGAATCTTGGTTTCGCTGGCGGGGTGAACAGTGGTATCAAGAGGGCATTGGAGCTAAAATGTGATGCTGTAGCGCTGTTTAATAACGACGCTGTGGCTGATAAAAACTGGCTTGAGACTTTGGTTGCCAAGCTTAAATCAGATGATGCCTTAGGAATAGTCACTGGCAAACTAATGGGCGAAAATGGAGTCAAACTAGATAGCACGGGGGACCAATATACTGTCTGGGGCTTACCGTATCCTAGGGGCAGAGGCGAAAAAGATGCCGGCAAATACGATAAGAGTGAAGAAGTTTTTGCGGCCAGCGGTGGAGCGAGTCTGTATAGGGCTACTATGCTGAAAGAAATAGGCCTGTTTGACGAAGATTTCTTTGCTTATTACGAAGATGTAGATATTAGTTTTAGGGCGCAACTGGCTGGCTGGAAAGTTGTGTATGAGCCTGCTGCTGTCGCCTATCATCAGATTGGTGCTACAAGCAGCAAGATTAAGGGTTTTACTACCTATCAGACCATGAAGAACCTGCAGCTGCTGTGGTACAAAAACATGCCTAAAAAATTTATGTATAAAACCGGTTGGCGGTTTTTTGTAGCGCATACTTTGTTTTTGTTTAGAGCTATTAGCCGCGGCCAAGGTATTTCTGCAATTAAGGGTGATTTGGTTGGTTCGTGGTTGCTAGTCAAAAAAAGTGGTGAGCGCAAAAAAATTCAAGCTTCAAAAAAAGTTAGCGATGAATATGTGTGGTCAATAATGACTCACGATTTGCCACCAAACGCCAAGGCGCTGAGGAGCCTTAGGCGCAAATGGTGGAAAATAACAGGGAACAAGAATAGATGAAAATCGCAATAGACGCCCGAGAATACAGCACCAGCACCGGCAGATACGTAGAGCGGTTGCTGCATTATTTGATGCAAACAAAAAGCGAACATCAGTTTTTGGTGCTTTTGAAGCCGGGGGACATGGACAAGTTTAAGCCCGCTAATCCTAGCTTTGAGGCTGTGGAGTGTGATTACAAAGAGTTTAGCGCTAGCGAACAGACCAGGTTCAAGAAGCAGCTTGATGGGCTGGGGGCAGACCTGGTGCATTTTGGCATGACTCAGCAGCCGGTGCGTTACAGGGGTAAAACTGTTACAACTATTCATGATCTGACGACGCTTAGGTTCTATAATCCAGATAAAAATCGGGTGGTTTTTGGGATTAAACAGAAAGTTTATGCACAAGTTATTAAGAAGGCTGCGCGAAAAGCCGAGGCGATAATCACGCCAAGCGAATTCGTAAAAAATGATCTGGTAAAATTCAGCGGTATTACCCCTGCTAAAGTTACGGTAACTTATGAGGCGGCCGATGCTATCAAAGAAGCCCCTACTCCCCTCCCCGATTTGCAAAATTCCAAATTTATTATGTACGTGGGTCGTCCGACTCCTCATAAAAACCTCGAGAAACTGATAGAGGCCTTCTCTTCCCTGCGCGCTACTCACCCTGACTTAAAACTAGTTTTAGTAGGCAAAAAAGACTCTAATTATTCACGCATAGAAGCTGGTGTAGCTAAGCGCGGCCTAGAAGGCGTAGTGTTTAGTGGTTTTGCCAGCGAAGGCCAGCTGAGGTGGCTGTACGAGAACACAGCGGCATATGTATTCCCTAGTTTGAGTGAAGGTT
>JBAXMV010000062.1:0-3210 GCA_037134095.1 bacterium
AACTTTCTGTTCCGACCACAAGTGTCACCAAGAAATTCTCTCAGAAATTTTCTCTCGAATTTGTGGATGAATTTAATACGACAAAGAAATGTAATGGCTGTGGTTGTTCTCTGGTTCCCCTGTATAAACAAAGCAGGAGGGAGGTGAGAGGGGTGCGTCAGTGTCGTTCCACTGGATGCAGTCGTTTCATCAGCAGAGATCACAACGCAGCATTAAACATTCTTCTGTGCTTTGTTAGCACAGACAGGCCCATACAAATGCAACGGAATGCGGGGACATTTACGGTTGGCAAGAGCATGGCGGAGATGCTTACAGCTTGCACCAATGACAATGCAACGATTTAAGAGAAGATCTGCATTGTATATTTGATGCAATTCATACCTTTTTGGTGTGAATTAAAAAAGCTGTTTCCGGTGAATTCACTGAAATTTTGCCTCTGTTTCAGTGTCCGTATCATGTTCTTGTCATGTATAATTTAGACTATGAGGACAATTGCATGCGATGCGAACACGATTTCGCGGAACAAGAATAGAAAAATCAGCTTCAACTTTTATACCTAAAAACATCATTTTACATGCATTCGCATATCTTTACATTTGTAAATTTTCAAACTATTTTAATAGTTTGAAAAACCAATTTTAGCCTCAACTTTCAACTGGGAATTATTTTCTCTATATATTTTGTATCGATGATGTATGACGATGGTGACAGACTATCTATGTCATGCAGAAGACTTAACACAAATCCTTTGTTCATTCTGGTCATCATGGACATTGTGTCGTTTTCTCCGAAAAACACATAGTAATTGTCAGCGTCCTCGGTAAGACCGGATGGAAAAGTTATGTATTCTGCGTCATATCGTAAAAACGGAGGCTGAAACATATATGAAATTCTGTCAATAGAAAATGTGTCATTGATGTATTTGATGGTGTAGAAAAACATCAGATAGATGTTGTTGTAGGATTTTAGCCAATCCCTGTCATCGGAGCTTTCCTTGTAATGTTCGCTTTCTTCGATGCCATCACCCAACCACTTTCTCATTTTTCTCATTTTTCTCACGTTTTTCACCACCGAATGTCCAATTCCAATCCATTCATTGTCAGTTAATTGAAGAAATGGTGTTCCGCCTCTGATGTGCAGATTGTCAGAATAATACTTCGAAAGTTCGTACATAAATTTGCTCGTCAGGAATGTTTTCCTGAAACATGTTTCAGAATTTTCGTCGTATTTGAGAATAACAAACGGAACTATACTGTACACAAGGTACAAATCGTTCTTCATTATGAGAGGTGACCAATTTTTCTCAAAATTTTGCGAATCCATAGAGCAAAGTTCTATCGGTGTTTCACTTGTAAAGGATTCGTTTGTGTCGTTTATTTTTACCAAAAACATATGTCGCTCGTTTGTGTCATTTAGCCCATTACACAGAATCCATATTTTGTCTCTCCACACAAAGAGTCGCGCGTCCTCGACATCAGGATCTGGAAGAACACGTATGGTGTTGCCGTATTCTCGTGACGGAATTTCGTCATCCATTCTTAATTTTGCCACAAACAGAACATTTTTTCCATCCCATGATCGCACATCACCGTACCATCCGCGGACACTTACGATAAATTTTCCATTTCCCATATAAATTCCGCTCGGATTAAGGTTGTGATTGTAATCATACAGGCTTCTCATTTCCCCTGTCAGGTTAAAAGTTCCCACCAATTTTGTATTTTTGTTTATATTTTTCAGTGATTGCAGAGAAAGGCTAAACATATTTTTTCTTCTTTTTTCTCTGATTAACACACATATTATCAGCATTATGGCAATGCTGATAATTATTACTGATGTGCATATAACAAAATATGTCATTTATATTCTGTTAAAAAAAATTTTACACCTAAACGGTCTAATTAGGAGATTGAAACCAAAAATATTTAAATGTAATTTTGCATGTATAATAAATGTCCTTTTTTATTTACAATTCTGATGTTGAACCAAGCGCTCTTGCCAACACGGCTGATGTGCCTATGTTCAACGCTTCACAGTTGAATAACACAAAGTTGGGAGTCATGGTTGGGGCGACTAATGGCGATACTTTACTATGGGATTCTGTATTAAACGAATGGGTAACCGGTAACGCATCCGGAACAACAGGAGCAGTTGGGGCCACTGGTTACACAGGTTACACAGGATACACAGGTCCTGCTGGATCTTCAAGTAACACAGGAGCGACGGGACCTGCGGGTTCTACCGGTTTCACTGGTTACACAGGTCCAGCTGGTTTCTCAACAAATACAGGAGCCACTGGCTCTACTGGATTTACTGGCTACACAGGAAGTCAAGGACCAACTGGGTGTACAGGATACACAGGAGGTCAAGGACCGACTGGTTACACTGGATGGACAGGAAATCAAGGACCGACTGGATATACTGGAAACACAGGAAGTCAAGGATCGACCGGATGTACTGGATTCACCGGATGGACAGGATGTACCGGACCCACTGGGTACATGGGACCAACTGGATACACAGGAAGTTTAGGGAAAACAGGTTCGACTGGATCCACAGGAAGTTCTGGTAACACTGGGCCTACTGGATTTACTGGAGCGAGAGGTGTTACTGGTTACACTGGATGTACAGGTCCCGCTGGTTTTTCGAGCAATACAGGAGCGACAGGAGCGATGGGTGTGACTGGTTACACTGGATGTACAGGTCCCGCTGGAATATCAAGCGGTACAGGTGCGACAGGATCAATGGGACCAACTGGTTTCACTGGTTACACTGGACCTGCTGGATCATCTACCAACACGGGATCAACTGGGTGCACTGGGTTTACCGGTTACACTGGAACAATTGGACCAACCGGATACACTGGACCGATGGGACAAACTGGTACAGCTGGACCCACTGGTTTTACTGGTTACACGGGAAATTCTGGTGATACTGGACCCACTGGTTTTACAGGAAAAACAGGTCCAACAGGTCCAGTTGGACATACAGGATATACAGGATGCACAGGTCCTGCTGGAAACTCAAGCAACACTGGATCAACTGGGCCAACTGGTCAAACAGGATGCACAGGACAAACTGGTCAAACTGGTCAAACTGGTTATACAGGATACACAGGACGTTCTGGTGACACTGGACCCACTGGATGTACGGGTCAAACTGGTTTGACTGGTTACACAGGTTGTACAGGATACACAGGATACACAGGAC